>JAEUWE010000073.1 GCA_016791465.1 Pseudobdellovibrionaceae bacterium | reverse complement strand
AGCATCTCGAACCGCCTCGAGGCTGATTCGATTCATGCAATCATACTGAGCACATTGGCTTCCAAGGCAGCCTTTTTTTCCAGGACACTCCACGTCAGGTACCAAAACCTGAACATTTTCTCCCTGCGGGCCCCAGCGCTTGGGATGTTGGACTTTGACGGGACTATAGAGCCCGATCACCGGTCGGCCGAGAGCGGCAGCGAGGTGCGCCACTCCGGTTGAGGGTGCGAGAACGCGCGTGGCGCCTTCAAGGACTTGAAGAAGAGTGGGGCCGGTGAGTTTCTCGTTGAGCCACATCACGTTGGCCGTGCCATTCAGCGCCTGCTGAATCGGCTCCAGAATCTCTTTGTCGCCCGCGGTTCCGGTCATGACAACCGGCTGCTTTTTGGCCGCCTCTTGAATCCAAGAGATGTAATGCGATGTTGGCCAGTTGCGGGCAGAGCCGCCCATTCCTGGGTGAACGACCGCATATTCGCGATGTTTGAGGTCGAAAGTTTTTAAGGTATCGGCCTGCCATGCGGCATCGATCTCAAGCTCAAGCGGCGTGCGATCGAGCGCATTTTCCCCTAGAGAAAGGCCGACTTCGAGCAGTCTGACGTTGTACTCAAACTCGTTCATCTCAGAGAGGCTTCGCTTCTGGCGTACCGCTTTGTTAAAAAACAAAAACGTGTGCCATTGCGAGCGCACGGCAACGCGGTTGGGGATTCCCGCGAGCCACATCATGGCCGAAACCCACCACGGCGCGTGAAAGACGACAACGGTTTGGTAGGACCGTTTTCTGACTTCCGCGAGCAGGCGGCGGAAGTCGCTAAATTTGATTTTCATAGGGATTTCACGCACGCGACGGCGCGGTTTAGCGTGGTCGGCGATGAAGGCCAAACCGGGCGCAATCCACCAATCCACCTTGTTTTCGAAGGCAGAATCGGTCGGAAGAGTGAGAGCGAGGTCGCCAATGCGGTCCATTCGCACAAAAAGGATAGGGCCTTCAGAATTCGCAGTCATAACGCGACGATAGCCGCACCAAGGTCCGGCCGCAAGGAAGACTGGACTGGAAACCTTTCGCAAAGCCTGAAACACTGACCGTATGCGTTATTCACCTTGCGGATGAAAGGGGAGCGACGCATTTACAACGGAACGGGTCAAAGCTAGGCTGCCGCTACTTTTCGATTAGGATTTTTGACAAGAGGGGCGCGTGAACGTCAAGACTGAAGGGCTTGTGAGTCTGAAGGGGTTTTGTTTGCGTTGGGTGGCTGGTGGAGTCGCCTCGCTTGCGTTGGTGGCTACTCTCGGCTGTCAGTTGAATACTCAAGAGGCTGCTGAGCAATCGCCCATGAAGCTTGGCGGACCAACAGCAAACTGTTTTGCGCCGAGTCTGCAGTCCGTCGAAAAGTACTTCAAGTCACAGGCCAGTGTTGAAGAGGTCGATTCGGCTTTTACATGTTTTTCTGGCGCGCTCGACATGTTTGTCACATACAGCCGCGGTTCAAAACAGCACGACTCTTATTCCACGCAGGAGCTGCGAACTTTTCTTGAGCGCCATTTCCTAGGAGACCTTCGTCTTTCGGATCCGCTTCTTGATGAAGTCATGCGGGTCAAACAGGCTCTCTTGGGTGGTGCAGCCGATCAGATTACAAAAACAGAAATCTATCGCTTAATTGAAGTCCTTGAGACATTTCGTCGAGAGGCTATTCGTCTTCGTCCCTACGTTTCCATTTTAAATCTGTCGATTTCGAAAGATGATCTTTCGTTGGATCCAGCGCTCCTGGAGCAGGCAATTTCTGATTTCGCATTTTCGATGGATACCCTCGGTTCGTTGCTCGGGCAGTCAAAGCAGGTCTATCGCGTCGAGAATATGAAGGCGTTATTGACCGAGTTCCAGGGGCTTTATCGTGGCCGCTCCACTTGGAAAGGACCGAACTGGTTCTCTGAGAAAATGCAGCTCATCGCCGCTACGAAAGCGTTGTTGATTCGACCCAATGGCAATGACATTGCGCCCGATGAATGGCGCCTTTTGTTTTCTCATATCGGGCGCATTTACGGTTTATTTTTGCGTTTACAATATGCCCTTAGCGGTCGCGACCTGTTCCGAGGTGAAGGACTCAATCAGCTCGAAATCAGCGTGATCGAAGTCTTGGATGTTCTGAAAGAGGCGATGGCTTCGAAGTCGAATGGCAAAATCGACTACACTTTGATCAATGCGGTTCTGGATGGTCTTGATACGATGAACCAGATCGAGCCAGGAGTGTTGCCATTACAGATTAAGACCATTCGCGACGTGATTCCGGTTCTACTGGAACGTGTTTTTAATCCCATTCGTCAAGACGACTCGCGCTTTGCCCCGCCAATTGATCCAAATGATCCACTGACAGCGAAGGGATCACGTGAGGAACAGGGCGGCCTTACGCCGGTGAATCTTGGCCGCATGCGCGAAGCGCTCTTTGCGTGGATTGAGATGCAGCGCTTCTGGGAACGGTTGGAAGTCGAAGCGGTTCGTCGAGATCCGCAGACTGCGGGACGTCCACTGCCGATGAAGCAGGTTCGTGAGATATGGGATACATTCCAGCCAGTCCATCATGAAGCATGGGCAGATTTGAAATCGCTGTTTGATCGTCCGATGCCGCTTTCGACGCGCCCGAATGGAAGTTTACAGTTTCTGCAGTCCAAAGATGTGGTCATGGACTTTGAGTCCTTTAAACAGATGAACTGGAAGCAGACTCTGGTTCGCGTGTTGGGTTATGGCTACGTCGCTGATCCAAAAGGCTTGCGGATGTCGGGAATTACGCTGGATCAGTTCGAACAGGTCTTCAAAGACTTCCGAGCTGTCGCGGTGGATCTGAAGTTTCTCGAGCCCGACGATGTCACGATATGGAAAACGGGCTTTACGATTGCGAATATCTTTTTATTCTCGTCCAATGGCGATGATCGTCTTGGCTATCACGAGGCCGTCGACTTGTTCGTGTTTTCATTTGCGAGTTCGGAAATCGCAAAAAAGATTCGCGTCGATGTCGATGCAAACTGTACTCCTCTTGAGCCAGACAGCATGGGGCTTCCCAAAATCGAGGCCAAGTGCTGGCGAGAACGAGTGAAGACGGGTTACGGCTCATACTTTACAGATCTGCCGGGTTGGCTGAAGCAAGCAGCGAAGTTTAGCGAAAGCAGTTGGAAGAGCTTTTTTGGGAATCTAGAAAAGGCGTCGCGAAAAGTTGAGAATCCAAAGGGACCATTGGCTTCAACGGAGATGGATCGGGCAATTTCCATCCATCACTATATTGAGTCGTTGTTCACGCGTTGGGATGCCAATCGAGATGGAGTGCTGACGAGACGTGAAGCCAATAAGGCCTTCTTCTTGTTTAAAAAACTTCTGAAGGAAGCTTCTGGTTTTGATGACGACGACGACGTCTTGGCGCTCTACATGTATTTGCTGACGTATGGAGAGCCGCCAGACAAAGGTCGGTTTTCTGATATCGTGCGCTGGCTGTGGTGGAGTTCAAATCCCGAAGTTTGGGAGACGCGAGTTCACGCCAATCGTGCGCGCATTACTCAGATTTTTGGGGCGCTGGCGGCTGAGCTTTGATCATGACCTCGATAAGCGTTTCTTCGCTGACCGGTTTAATCAGATAGGCATTCGCACCAGCATTCATGACCGAGTTCCACTTTGCATGGTCGTACTCTTCAGCGAGAACGATGATGGGAAAATGCGCAAATGAGCGCATTTGGCGGGTCGCGTGGATAAACTCGACTGCATCCATCTCGGGCATTGTCCATTCCATAAAGACCATCGAGTAAGGCGCGTGGTCTTGTGCCGCTGACATGATCAGGCGCAGTGCTTCCATGCTGTCGGCGGACTCTTCGATGTTGGGGTGCCCAAGCCTATTTAAGTAAGCCTTCAGAAGAATACGAGCGGGCTCGTTTGTGTCGACAATGAGGATGGTTTTTGGGCCGGAGTTAGGACTTTCGGACATATGTTTAGGGTATACTCCTAATCCCGGCCTTGTCGACCCGCGTTGTTTCAAGGACACTAGATCAGTGAGCAACAATCGATCAGTAAAGTCTATCTCGATTGAGACGGCTATGAGCTGGGATACAGCGCCGTTCAATCTCTATATCCAACTGCCGGATTCGCGCTTTTTGGCGTTGTTTCGAACGGGCAATCCAATCGATAAGCCGCGACTACAAAAGTACGCGGCCAAAGGCGTTACGACGTTGTGGTCGAGTGAACAAGAGTTATCAGATGCGATCTCCGCTGAGCTTGGAAGCGCTAGTAGTGGCGGTGCAGATCCACGATTGGAAATGCTGACGAAGCTATCGGTTGCGGTTTTTGATCAACTGACCCGACTTGGTATTTCTGAAGAGAGCTTTAACCATGCGAAGGCTGTTGGCAAAGTTGTGCGCAATGTACTCGAGAAGGATCCAAAACTGTCGGATGCGTTTTTGAAGTTTCAGACGATGCAGCCAGATCAGGTTCGGCATTCTTTGATGGTGTCGGCGCTTGCCACGATCTTGGCGAATGGGATGGAGTGGATCAAACCGTCGACCATCGAGAATATCGGTCTTGGTGCGCTCCTGCATGATATCGGTAAGCTCACTTTACCGGCCGAGATTCTGAACACTGATCCCGGCATGCTCTCGCCGACGGATCGGAAAATTCTAGAAGGTCATTGCGAAGCGGGTCGCTCGATTCTTTCGGGCCTGAAGACCGTTCCCGAAGAAGTTTACATGATCGTTGCGCATCATCATGAGCGCGCAGATGGATCGGGCTATCCTCAGGGCCTCAAGGACATCTACATTCACCCTCTGGCACGAGTGGTTGCGATCGCGAATGAGATCGTTGACCGTTACGAGCGTGATCAGAAGGCCGGCCGACAAGCGTCGATCAAGGCACTTGTTGAAGCCACTCTGGCGGCCTCGGCCTCACGCTTCAATCGCGATGTCGTAAAAGCGCTGCAGAAAATGCTCGCAACCGAGAAATTCTAAGAAAGGTACATTGTACCTTTTTGCGACTGTTGGCGTCATGGGGCGCTCATCAAGAGCACGACAAATCCAGCGATAAAGAAGGCAAAGGCCATTGCGAGAGAGCGGCTGATCGGCTTTTTTTGCAAAGTGGTTTCAAGGAGAGCGGCAAACATCGGACCGGTGATGGCGATTGCTGAGATTGAAGCGAGATGGCCGATTTGAATCGCGGTCAGGTATAAACAAAGCGAGAGAAAGGTTCCGGCGAAGCATCCGAAAAAGAGGATGCCGCGGGTGCGGCGGTCGTAGCGGATGAAATTGGAAAAGAGTCCGATCACTGGAGTTTGGTCGTTTGTCGGACGACGCATTCTGAGAAATACGGAGTAGGCGGAATAGAAAATAAGCGCACCGATACAGCGAATCAGGTGACCTTCAAGTGGTTGACTATGCGGACTGTGTTCGAAAGCGAGACGGGTCAGGAGAACGCCACCACTGTCGAGCGAAACTCCGATGAGTGCAAAGAGGAAGCCGCGAATCTCCCAGCGCTTGTTCTCGCGATAGTGTTCGAGATTGAAGATGATTAGACAGGCGATGAGGCAACCGACGGCGATGAGCCGCAGACTGTTGAACGTTTGTCCAAAGAGAAGGCTGCCGGCAAGACCGAGTGCAATCGGTTGAAATCCATAGAGAATCAGAGTGCGTGAAACGCCGATGCGGATGAAGGCGTCGAGTAAGAACAGGTCCCCGATGCCGAGGCCGATAGCGCCAGAGATCAGAAGTAAAAATGTTGAGTTGAGCGTTGGCGGCATGTAGCCGGACCAGTGGCCGGTGAGGGTGAATAAGATCGGCAGTGTGATGATGAGAAGCGAAAAGGCGACGAATGCCTTGAAGGTATTCATCCACAACACTGAAATGCGCCGAGAGTAGTGAGCAAAGATAAGACTTGCTCCAGAGAAACTGAGTGTCGCTCCGAGCGTGAGAAGGTAGGGGAGCATCAGTTCACTTCAAGGTCGATGTAAGTGACTTCGGGAAACTGGTTGCGAATTTGAATCTCAAGAAGATTGATTTCGCGCCCCATGACTCGAACCATGCGCTCAGCGGTTTCATAGAGAACGGGTGTCGGATCCTCTCCATCGCGGATCCTCTCGGCGTCTCGTTCGATCACGTGACGATCGATAAAGGTGCTACCGTGAAATTCAATCTCAGCAGCAAGACGCACGCTTCCGGGCGCAAGAACGGCGGTTTTGATGTTGGTCACACGTTCGATTGCGGGCAGTGATTCGAGGTACTCTTTGATCTCGAGTTCGCGGACGGGATCTGTTGCAACACCCATCAGAATACGACCATTGGCGATGGCAAGAACAACCGCCATGATGCCAAGAAGGAAGCCGATCACAATCGACGCGATCGCGTCGGGAAGTGGGCTTTGCAGATACTTGGAAAGTCCAATACCGACAAATGCGGTAACGACGCCGAGAACTGCGATCGAATCTTCGAGTAGGACAGCGACTCCAGTGGGGTCGTCGCCTTTCCGCACGAACTCCCAGAACGGCATCTCGCCTCGAGCTGCGGTGACGCCGCGGAACGCGATGATCAGGGTATAGCCTTCGATCAGAAACGAGATGACCAAGATCAGCATTGGGAGTGTGCTGTCGTGCACAGGGTCGGTTGGACTGGCCGCGATGAGTTGCGAAATGCCATGCCAGGTGGTGAATCCAAAACCGACAAAGAAAATGCCGACAGCACTCACGAGATTCCAGATGTATCGTGCGCGTCCTTTGCCAAACGGGAACTCTTTGGTTGGTCGCCCGCGGCCGTGGCCGATGCCGACGAGGAGAAGGACCTGGTTTAAAGTGTCGGCGAGTGAGTGGACACTTTCCGCGAGCATCGACGGACTGTGGTTGAGCATCCAGCCGAGGAATTTGCCGATGGTAACGATTCCGTTACCGAGAATGGCGAAAATAACCGGACGGATTGAGGCATCATCCCAAATGGTACCGGAAGAACGGCTGCGACTGTCAGACTCCACGTGATGACCTCAAGACTCAACTTTCGTACATCGCTGGCCGCCATGGCAATGGCGGCGAGACGCGTTATTTTGCCAGAAGTTTGCCTTTGATGTGGGGAGGAACTGCGATTTTTCCTCGAGTCTTGCTGTCGATAAAGACGTGAATAGTGCGAACGAGCGCACGCGGACTCGCCTCGCCAGGGGCCGTGATAGCGCTTTCGAGAGAGAAGCCCGAATCACGAGTTTCGACTACGGTCACGGTGATGGTGTAGGTCTGTCCGACTTCAAGCGGCGCAAAGTGCTCGGTTTCTGAGCGTCGCAGTGGAATGCCAAACTCGGAATTGAGGAACCATTCTTTGTAGCTGATGCCAAGATGTTGAACGACCCAGCTCTCGTAGGCGTGGTGATGGTAGCGAAGCACGTGGCCAAAAAAGCCAATGCCCGCGGGATCCGCTTCGTCAAAGCGTACGGTGAAGGATGAGGAGAAGGGCTGCATGGCCCCAGAATGAGGGCTCGCGGCGCAGCTCACAACATTTGACTTGCGCGGAATGCGGTGCAACATCAGACGCTGAATGCAGATCAAGATCTATAGCCCCAGTGATTTCCCCTCGTACCTTCCGAAGCTGAACGGCCTCTATGATGAGCTGTTCCGCGATGGCAAGGGTTTCCGCAGTCGCCTGATCGGTCGAATCGGCTCTGCGCTGGGCCTTGAATCGCGCGTGATCGATCTCTTGGGGCAAACGATAGAGTTCATTCATAATGCGTCGCTTTTGCACGACGATCTTGTCGATCGCTCGGCACTTCGTCGTGGCAAGCCCGCGGCCTGGACAAAATACACTCCCGAGTATGCGGTCTTGGCCGGCGATTACCTTTTGGCGCGCGTGATGGTGAACCTGTCTGCTCACGGCAATATTCGATTGATTCAAGAGACCGCGCAGGCGATTTCGGACCTGCTTGAGGGCGAGTGGATACAAGACTCATTGGTTCGGGATATGTCGGTGCGTTTGACCGATTTGGATCGAGTCCACAATTTGAAGACGGGTTCCCTGTTTAAGTGGTGTTTGCGTGCTCCTTTTATTGCCAAACACCGAGTTGACGATCGTTTATTGGGACGCCTTGAAGAGTGTGGCACGATTTTGGGTGTGCTTTTTCAGCGCAGCGACGATCTTTTGGATTTTGATGTGCGCAATGACGAGGGCAAGGCGATTCTCGGAGATTTGAAGTCTGGATACTTGAATTCGTTTTCGGTTTGGCTGCTTGCGGAGTTTCGCGAAAATGACCGTGCGCGTTTTGAACGAGCGATCAAGTGTCAGTCGCTTGGAGAGTTTAAATCGGCAATTGGCGAGGAGCACTTCGAGAGTCGACTCCGTGATTTTGATCAAGAGAATCAACGATTGATCGACCTCTATCAGCATCGTCTACAGGAATTACAGGCGGATCTTCTGCCGGACGAGGTTTCTGTCACCCGCGATCTCAAAGAGTTGCCCCAGCTTCTCTATTGGCGAAAAAGGAACTGATGGTGACGACGGATCGTTTTGTCACACTGACGGCGGATGATCCGCGTTTGCGTTTGCACCTGATGGGGCGCGATGGAACACGTGGCGATCGAGTTCGGCCGGTTTTGGTTTCGTCCTTAAATCCGCATTTGTTTCGCAGTGTCCAGTTGAACGAATGGACCTTTGAGTACGTCGATGTGGCAGCCCTGCGCCGCCCGTCTTTAATGAAGGTTTGGCTATTGGCTTTGCGCCCTGAAACTTGGGTGCTGTCGCTTGCGCCGATGGTTTCAGTTTTGGGAATATTGCTTGGAACGTCGACAGCACTCTCGATGACCGAAGTTTTGAGCGTGATTTCTGGAATCATAGCTCTGCATGCCGCGATCAATCTCTTTGATGACTATCACGATCATATGCGTGGTTGGGATCGTGTTGAGTCTCATGGTGGAGCACGAGTGTTGGCGCAAGGTTGGTTGCGCGCAGGTGAAGTGCGGACCGTGGCGTGGACGCTTTTTGTGGTGGCCTGTGCGATTGGTCTGCACGTGTTGGCGACTCGCTCGGCGGGGCCAATGGCGCTTGTCGCGGTCGGAGCATTTTTGGCGGGGCTTGAGTTTGCTGTCTCACGTTTTGGTCTCAAGTATCGCGGCTACGCCGAGATCGCGGCGTGGTTTATGTTCGGTCCGATGCTGACCGTGGGCTTGAATTGGGCTTTGACCGGAGGTTGGAGTCTATCGGCTCTGCTCCTGGGTTCTCTCTTTGGTTCGGTGGCATTGCTCGCGATTCATTTGAAAAATTTTGAGAACATTCTGACGGATGGTCAGGCGCGGCTTTTGACCTGGCCGGTGCGTGCCGGGTTCGATGCATCGAAGACGTTCACTGTTTTGTGCTCTGGGCTTTTGATGTTCAGTTTTGCACTGGTTCTTGTTTTCGTGACTCCTTGGCCTGAGCGATTGATTGCTCTCGTCGCGCTCGTCAGCGGGATCGGTCCACTTTTGGGTCGCGTGTCGCGCATTAAGTCCCCGGTTGCGGGAGAGATGCGTGGGCTTTATCGAGGAGCGCTTCGCTTGGCCTGGCTGCTCTTTGCGGGATTTGTTGTCGGTGACTTGATTCACTTCTGGGGCGACCAGTTCGTATCGGCACTATGAACGATCGATTTTATGTGGAGAGCGTCCCATTCGCCGATACTGTTGCGGTGGCGCTATTTGATCGCGAACGCCCAAAGCAGAACCCAATTCTCGTTGATTTTGATAGCGCTCAGATGAAGTTTCGTCGTCGCGGTGGAGTCGACGGTGAAATGGTAGTGAAGAGTTTTGGTCTTTCGCCGCGCGAGCGGGCGGGGCGACTGATTGTCGATTGTTCGGCGGGACTTGGAACCGATGCTTATCTTTTGGCGCTCGCAGGCTATCGGGTTCTTGCTGTCGAACGGAATCCGCTGGTCTACGCGCTTTTGAAAGACGGCTGGCAGCGAATGGTTGATGCGCGAGCTGAACGCGGTGAACCCGAACTCGATTTTCAGGTCGTGGAGGGTGAGGGAGCTTACGTTTTACGTGAGCTGAAGGCGGCGGGAGAGAAGCCGCATGGCGTTTATTTTGATCCGATGTTTGAGGATGAATCAAAAAAAGGAAAATCATTGCCTCGAAAAGAGATGGCGACTTTGCGTGATCTTTTGTATGGCGCCGGGGTTGGGGGCCTGAGTCCGGCCGATTTTCTTCGTGACGCGACGGGTGTGGTCAGTGGGCGAGTGGTCGTTAAAAGGCCGACCGGCGCTCCCCCGGTTCTACTGGATCCCGGTCCGGTGAATCGTATCGAGGGCAAGGTCGCGGGTTACGATATTTACCCTTGTCGGGTTACTTCACCTCGCCAATGATCTTCATATGATTATCTTTATTTTGCTGATGGGTGCTCTGTATGCGGCGTTGTTGTACTGGCTCTTGCCGGTGGCTCCGCAGTCGATGATTTCAGCTGATACGATCAGCGTTGTGTGGTCCAAGACACCATTTGAAAGTCTTCATCCTGAGCTTATCAATTCTGTTTGGCAGAGCGCGGTCTCGGTCTGGAGCTCGTTGAGTGGAGAAGTCGATGTCAATCTTCTCTACCCAACGGTGGCGGCACTTCACGCGTGGTTTGCCGTGGCGAGTGTGATTTTGGTTTTGTGGCGAGTGATGAGTGCAGCGGGCGTTCGCGATAAAGGCTTTGCGCTCTTGCTTGCTGGATGTTTGTTGCCGGCGTTTCTCTGGTCATCGGTTGTGCCGACCGGATTTAGTTTTGCGATTGCGGCGACAACGGTGGGATGGTTTCTGCGTTTTGAACGGAAGCCGTCAGTGATTGTCGTGGCTCGTTTTTTTGAAGGCCTCGCGATTGGTATGAGCATCGCCGGTTTAATTCCTGTTCTCTATCGGGCGGTGATGGGGCGCGCTTCAGGCGATCGCCATGCAGCCGACAAGACGCTGATTGCGATGTTGATCGGCTTTGCGCTGCTGATTGCACTTTCGGGTGGCGTGTGGCCCGCATACTCGGCGATGACGGGTGTTTTGCATGAAGACCGATTGGGCGCAGGTGTCGTTCTATTGGGCGGCGGCGGTGAGCTGCGCTTGGCATTGGTTGGAGCTGTGTCTTGGGCGATGATGCTCACTGCGCAAACAGCCCTGATTGAAGGCCGCCGTGCTGTTCTCTCGATAAGTGCGGCTGCGACAGGAGCGATTGTGCTGTTCAGCTTACTGCTGCAGTTCGGTCTATTTGCGACTCGCGCGGAGGCCTGGAAACTCGCGCACCCGGGGTGGAGCTCGATCCTTGCCGATGCGGCCCGCAATATTGAAGACGGTCACGACCAGAAGTTGGATGCGTATTTATCGACTCCAACGGAGTGGTCGCTTTCGAAGTACGTTCAAATGCAACGCGGAGAGAAGTCGAAAGTCACTCCGCGGTTCGCGGCGCTCGACGACGCAACCATACAGGGTCTATTGAAAGAGAAGAAGTCATTGTGGGTTGCGCGGCTGCCGAGCTTAGATCGCGGCGCACGCATTGAGTTTCTTGGTTACGGAATTTTGGTGAGTCCACTGGCGAGTGAGTCGGAGCCAACACAGTTTGGTTTTGGCTTTGGTGGACTGCGGGGAGTGATGGTCCGTTCGAATCTCGAGCTGAGCGAAGTGGTTGAACCGAAGCCGCTGGAGATGGCGGTCTATGAGCGTTACGCGATCATGCATCTGGCGCTTGCGCGAAAGTATAGAAAACAAATGCAGCCGAGCGATTGGGAGCGACGGGCTTATCTGGAGCAGTTTGCGGCGCTTCGAAAAGTACCGTGGACGGAAGAGTCGTATCGTGTGGTTTGCATTGAACATCGGCCTGGAGAGGAGCCTGAAGACTTCTGTTCGACGGTGAAGCCCTATTACGATCGGCGAGGTATCGTGGCGGCGGCGGCAGTGCAAGCGCCGGTGCCTTCACCAGCTGTCAGCGCATCTCCGCTGCCCAGTGGAAAATAAATGAGTCGCGCGGCGAGTATTCGCCATCACCTATTTTAAAAAGGTGTTGAATTTCTTTTGGGCAAATGCCCTGGCCGAGGCCGCCGACAATGGATTCAACAGCGAGAAGATTGTCGCTGGGATAAGTGTCGACAGAAGAAAGAATGAGGCTCACTTCTTCGGTGGCCTTTCCCCCGTGTCGAATTCTTTTTTTCAATGCTTTATGAAAGTAGCGATCGGACTGACAAGAGAGCAGGCCAAGGATTTGTGCTGATCCTGCGGGAGAGAGGGCCTTCGTGATAAAGGAGAGGTTATCTCCAAAGTAGGAGTTCCAAAGAAGTTCGAAATAGCCGCGTTGAGGAAATGGATCGGGCCCGGCGCCACCACGCGAGTGACTGATCACCAGTGTGGCAGTGTCCTGTTGCGTCGAGCGCTGGAGTTGCTCAATCCATTCTTCCGCAAGCTTTACATTTCGCCGGTCGCGCGGATCGACGCTCGTTTGCTGTCCCATCGTCGGATTGACGGAATAAAGACGAATAAAAAGTGGCAGTGTTTCACCTTGGACTCTAGCGGTCTTTACGAATTCATGAGCCTCACGGCCAGATGGTGTAAATCCGCAGAACTGTGTTGCGTCTTTGGTGTGGCATCGGCGTTGGAGGCGTGCTTCAAAGTACTCGCGTTCCTCGGGTCCCGTATCGAACGGGTTTAGTTCTGAGTTTCGATAGCCAAAGAACAGACCCACGGAGAGTTGTCGAAGGCCTTTGGAATCTGTCCGCACCAGTTTTCGATATGCATTCTCGCACGAAGTTCTTTGGTCGTCATGCGCATGTGCTATTGTGCCGAGGCCAATTGCGATCGCGATGGAGAGTGCGAACGAGCGGGTAAGAGTCGTGCAGCTATTCTGGCGTCGGAGCATAAGTCGTATGGCTGCAATGCCTATACCTTTTGCCTG
>JAEUWE010000069.1 GCA_016791465.1 Pseudobdellovibrionaceae bacterium | reverse complement strand
ATCTTGAGCGAGTGCGCGCTCGGCATTTCTTATGGGTGCGGGGGTGTGGTGGCGCGGCAGAGACAGCCTTGAAAGAGCTCAAGAGTGATCTTGCCTGGGCCGATCGTGTGGACGCCTTTGCACGCAACCACCCCGAATTGTCTTTTGTTGAAATCGGTGTGAGTGAAGTGAAGCTTGCGCTCGCAAAGGGTTGGATCAAGAGCGGCGACTATCTTGACGTCGCCGTGCAGTTTGATGGAATTGCAAATTCCGCTCGGCCGACCGAGCGGACATGGCTCAGAAGCCTGCGCGCTTACCGTTTTAAGGCGCCAGTTGAAGTCGTTAAACTTGTTCGACTGCAGACATCGGGCGCGCTTTAGTGAGACGTCTATTCTGACCAGAGGTTTCGAACGGAGATCAGTTTACAGCTCTCGTCGACGAGGACTTCGTACGCGGCATCTCCGCCATCTGTCAGGCGTTGCCTTCAGTCGCGTACTCCGTGTTGCAGCCTTTGATCTCAGCAATGCGATTGTGTTTGTCGACAAAAATGGCCTTCGGGTGGTGGGCCTCGGCTTCGGCCTCAGTGTACTGGGCGTAGTTGGCAATGATCACCAGGTCGCCCCTGTGCACGAGGCGAGCAGCTGCGCCGTTGAGGCAGATCTCGCCGGTCTTTCCCTTGATCACATAGGTCGAAAAACGCTCGCCATTATTGACGTTGTAGATCTCCACGACCTCGAAAAGCCGAAGGCCTGCTGCCTTGATGAGGTCGGGGCAAATCGAAATCGAACCTTCGTAGTGGAGGTCGGCACCGGTGACGGTCGCTCGATGAATTTTGGATTTCAGCATATTCAGTGTCATTTTCCTGCTCCTCCATTGGCGCGAAGGGCATAAAACAGTCCCTTCAATACAAGATCTGAAACAACGTGATCAAAAAGATGTTCGGCCTCAAAGAGGCTTGAGAATCCTCCGGTCGCAATGACGAGTGGTTTCTCGCTACCGTTTGTCGCGGGGAAACATTCGCGGGCAATGCGCGATTGAATTTCGCGTACGGTGCCGACTTGTCCAAAGTAAAGACCGGACTGAATGCTTTCGACAGTCGAACGCCCTAGGCACTCTTTGACTGGTACAATTTCTACTGACGGAAGCTTGGCCGTTCGTGATTCCAGCGCCTCCATCGAAATTTTAAGGCCGGCGATGATGACGCCACCGAGGTAGTCTTTGTCGCGGCTGACCGCGCAGAATGTCGTGGCCGTTCCAAAGTCGACGATGATCAGATCGCGTCCTGGGAACATTTCGAGTGCGCCAATCGCGTTGGCGATGCGGTCGGCTCCGACCTCGAGCGGATTGCGATAGCGAATTTTCAGCCCGGTTTTAACTCCGGCCTGCAAAATGAACGGCTGTTGATTGAAGTACTTTTGGCAGGCACCGCGAATAGAGTACACAGCGTCAGGAACGACTGAGCAGAGCGCGATCGCTTGAATATTCTCTGGCGGAACGCCATTCTCGCGAAGGGCAGAGCGCATAAAAAGACCGATTTCGTCGCTTGAGGCGCGAAATTCAGAGGTCCGACGAAATTGAGTGATGAGTTTCGGTACGGGCTCTGCCGCTGAGTAGACGCCAGCGTGAATGGTTGTATTTCCAACATCGAGACAGAGGATCATAGCATCATTCCTTCACTGATGACGGTTTCGAGAGTGCGAGCAAGGCCTTCGCGGCTCTGACCGTTGGCGATCGGAGCGGCGAACTGATTTTCCATCGAGAACAGATCCCACGCGGGAAGCGTTTTGATGTCATTGGCAAGAATCCAGTCCGGAGCGGCATGCGCGGCCAAGGTGCGGAGTTTGGCGATTCGATCTTCACCTGCAGTGAGCTTGAAAGCGACGATCCGAACGTCTTTATTCTGTGACCATCGGCGAATTGAGTCGATGAGCTTCGGATTCTTTCTGAGTCTCAGTGCGATTTCATTTTCTGAATCGATTTTCTGAGTGGCCGGTGCGACCAGCGAATAGTCTGCTACAGCCGCCGCGTGAATAACGGTATCGAAGTGCTTTGCACCGAGTGTGGCCTCAAGTTTCGCGGCGAGTTCTTGGAATGTGACAAATGTCTCGATCTTGAGATCGGGCGAAGAGGCAAGGGGGCGCTCGCCATTTTCAGCGGTCAAAAAATGAACGCTGTGTCCTTCTTCGAGAAGTCGATCGACGATGAGTGCACCCGTGCGGCCGGTCGAGGTGTTGGTGATCGCACGGACGGCGTCGATGGGCTCTGAGGTTCCGCCGCTCGTGACGAGAACGTGCAACTTGCTCTTTTTTGAATGAGTTGAAGGCTCCTCCGTGGTGTTGCATTTGCGGAGTGTCGTCTCGATGGTTGAGAGAATGACTTCAGGTTCAAGAAGGCGGCCCTCGCCATGTTCTCCGCAGGCAAGTGAGCCCGTTTCGGTGCCGAGTACAGTGCAGCCAAGAGTCTGGAGTTTCGAGAGCGAGGCTTGTGTCAAAGGATGCTGGTACATCGAGACGTTCATTGCCGGCGCGATAAGCCAAGGTTTTTTAAAATCGTGCGCCAGAAACAGTGTGGTCAAAAGATCATCGGCGGCACCGCTTGCGAGTCTATTGATCGTGTTGGCCGTTGCTGGGCAAACGATCGCAAGATCGGCCCAGCGGATGAGATCAATGTGTGCCATATGGACGCCAGTACCAAAAAGTGCACTTCGAACCGGTCGGCCAGTGAGCCCCTCGATTGTCGCCTCACCGATGAACTGCAGCGCTGACGGCGTTGCAACGACTTCGACTTCGTGTCCACTCTGGTTGAGGCGCGAGAGAACATGCGCCGCTTTATAGGCTGCAATCGATCCCGTCATCATGAAGAGAATGCGACTCATCGCTGCACCTCACAGTTATCGATGAGACGAACAGGTCCCATGCGAACAGCGCCAAAGCGACGTGTGGATGGACCGAAAGCAATGTCTTCGACGTAGTCGACATCAAAGCCGTCTTCAGTGAGGGCACGTCGCGCTTCATCGGCATTGGCGGCTTGAGTCAGAATCTGATGAAAGTGTGGAGCATGCTTGCGATCAACATGGCTCAAGCGCGTGTTTCGCGAGCTCATCGCAAGCCCGTCGCCCTCGCGGACAATTGCACACGAAACGATTTCGACAGGTAAGAAGAAGGACTTCACCATGCCGCGAACCAGTTCGAGTTGTTGAAAGTCTTTTTCTCCGAAGTACGCACGAGTGGGTTGAGCGATGTGGAGAAGTTTGAGGACAACGGTGAGAACGCCGTCGAAGTGACCGAGCCGATGGGCTCCGCAGAGAATTTTCGAAAGCTCGTTCTCCGAAACACGGTAGCGATAGCCGTCGGGATACATCTGTCGTTCGTTCGGAAAAATCACGTGATCACAACCGGACTTGCGAGCCATTTCAAGATCGCTCTCGAGCGTTTTTGGATACTGGGCAAGATCTCCTGGATCGTCAAACTGAGTCGGATTGACGAAGATACTGAGAACGACGATCTCATTCTCTCGGCGGGCCCGTTCGATGAGAGAGACGTGGCCGGCGTGTAAGGCGCCCATCGTCGGAACAAAGCCGATGGATTGGCCGGTCAAACGGCGTCGAGTTTCAAGCCATGAATCAAGATGACTGTGCAGTATCATATTTCAAAGCTCTCCTTCTCGGTCGGAAATGACCGCGCCTGCGTTTCGCTTGTGTACCTGTTTAAGGCATCGACCACAAAACCGGCGCCGTCGCTGAATTTGCGCACGAAGCGTGGTTTAAAATCGGGATTGAGTCCAAGTAGATCCTGGAAGACGAGGACTTGTCCGTCGGTTTCGTGCCCGGCACCAATGCCAATTGTGGGGATCGTGAGAGACTTGGTAATCGCTGTCGCGAGTTGGCTTGGAACACACTCCAGGACCAATGCGAAGACGCCGAGTGATTGAAGAGTCAGTGCTTGTTCCGAGATATGCGCGGCCGCAGCCTCTTCTTTTCCTTGAACGCGAAATCCGCCGAGTGCGTGCAGCGACTGAGGAGTCAATCCGAGATGTCCCATCACGGGCACGCCGCTTTCGACAATGTGTCTGAGCGTTGATTCAGAACCATCGACCCCTTCGATTTTTACCGCATTCGCACCGGCCTGCATGAGACGGCGGACGGCGTCCATTGTCTTGTCCAGCGATCCACGGTGGGCAAGAAAGGGCATGTCGGCGACGATGAAAAGATCAGGGCCACCGCGACGAACGGCTGCCGTGTGTAGAGCGAGCAAATCCGTCGTCGCTCGCAAGGTGTCTTTTTCTCCATGCATTGTCATTGCGACGCTGTCGCCGACCAGAACACAGTCGACGTTTGAGCGTGCGACCAGAGCTGCACTGGTGGAATCGTAGCAGGTCACCATTGAGATTGGCCGTCTTTCAATTTTGGCCTTTGCGAAATCAAAGACGTTTTTCATCGGAGAACCTCGCTTTATACAGGCTGTTTGCGATATCAATGAGGGCAGAGAGCTCAGGGTCGTCGCTTTCATTCAGCGCTTGCTTTTGTCGACGCAAAGTTTCGATGTCACCACGAGCCATCGGCCCGGTCAGAATCGAATGATCGCGAGGCGCTGAGAGCATTTCGAAAATCTGGTTTTTAAAGGTGTCGAGATGTTGAATGTCTGTTCCGAGGCGGCGCTGCCAACGATTCTCGATTTCTTCCCAAAGCAGCACCGTGACATTTCCGACAAGCGAGCAATAGGCGTGATACAGCGGCCTCAGATCGTCTTCGATCACAAAAGACGGATTATCCAATCCGGGCATCAGCTTTTGCAGAACGGGTTGTCTTGGCGAAACTGCAAAGGAGACTTTCTTAAAGCGGGCCTGCTGAGCCTTTAATTCTTCGGCCGAACTCATTGATGGAAAACTCATAAGAGGATGAGCGGGATAGATCGTATGGCCGGCGAGCTCGAGGCAACCTTTGGCTCCAGAAAAATGAACAATGGTGCGACCATGAAAGGATCGAGAGTTCTCAAGGCAAAAAGTCTCGATTGAATCATCAGATAGGCAGAGCCAAATGTGAGTCGGCGAAAAGAGACGGACCGAGTCATGAAATGCGCTGAGATGAGATCGAGACCAGTTCTGTGTGGGGAGATGCGAAAGAGATTCGTTCAGGAAGCCCTGAAGGAATGTTGCAAGTCGGCCATTGCCGACAATCAAAATGCGCTCCGCTGGAGCGGGGGCCATACTTTGTCTCATGGTACCTGTCCTTTGGGATCAAGTCCGTTTTCGGAGGGCAAAGTAACGCACTCAGCATTTGACTGCAAGCCGCCTGTCGCGTACGGACTGCGGCATGAAGTACACAAAATGGGGAATCGCCTTTGGTTTCATAATGGTAACGCTGGGCGTGATTCTGACTCTGAAGTTTGGATATAAGCCTGCACCACAGCGAATAATGGGTCCCTCGTTCTTTACTCACGCCGAAGACGTTGGTGCGACTGCGATCAAACGTTTCTACGCACCACTTGCC
>JAEUWE010000053.1 GCA_016791465.1 Pseudobdellovibrionaceae bacterium | reverse complement strand
TATCGAAATCAGGATGCTTGGCTGACTTGACAAGCTGTGGCGGGCTGAATATGGTGCGCTCGGGTTTCGGGGAAGAGGTTCGTACTTTGTAAGCGACCGATAACACGAAGCGATTTTGAATCACGGGGGCACTCTCAGAATGCCACCAGGGTCAAAAGAGCCAACACGGTTGCCCGACAGGGGCCTCGCAAAACAAATCGAGAAGCACGCATGGACTCGATTTTGGGTTTTTTGAGTTTAGGTTTGAAAATTTAGACTGTGGGGGAGAGATCTCCGATGGGAGGCACTTTGATCAACAACGGCATCGGCGGAAATTTCGGAAACTTCGGCGGAATCGGAAGCGGCGTGGGCCAGGGACAAGACCCAATCATGTCGTCAAGCCGCGCAAGCGCGAAGACAAAGATCATCAAGCGCTATCAGAACCGCAAGCTCTACGATACACAGCAGAGCTGCTATGTGACCCTTGATGATATTGCGAAAATGATCCGCACTAATGAAGAAGTGATGGTCATCGACAACAAAACAAAGAACGACATCACGGCCGCAACGCTGACTCAGATCATCTTCGAAGCTGAAAAGAAAGCGTCGGCTTATGCTCCGCTCTTCACTCTGCGCGAGATCATTCAGAACGCAAACGGCTCGATTTCGAGCTACCTTGCGAAGCTCGGCGCGATTCCTGAGAACTTTGCTCGCACTGAAGCTGCAGTAGCGGCTCCTGAGCGCACGTCAAACGACGATTTGAAGCAAACTCTTGAGAACCGTGTAGCGAAAGCGGCGCAGGCAGATTCAACAGACTTTGCAAACAAGTTTGCAAGCGAAGAGACTCCAAGTCTCCCAAACTCGAACAAGTCTTTGGACAACTAGTTAGCCCATCACTGAAAAGCGCTACCGCAAGGTCGCCTCGTCAGGGAGCAAAAGGAGCGGTCTCACCGCTCCTTTTTTATTCTTGCTATTGTAAGTAGCGAAAATGCCGGATGCCAATTTCGTCCAACGGAAACGGCAAGACCGAGCCTTCATTGTATGAGGAATTGTAGAAGTCCCCTTCCAGGCTCGACTCCTCAAATACTGCGTCACGAAAATCACAGCGAACGCAGCGGCTCCCTCTGAATCGAACTTTTTGAAGACGGGCACCTCGAAAGCTGACGTCCTCCATCCGCATATTGATGAAAGTCACGTCTCGAAGGTTCGCCGCGTCCAGCCGAGTTCCCCTCCAAACCCCTGCCCGAAATTCGACGCCTCGAAGATCTGACCACGAAAGATCGACCTCGTTGAACTCAGTTCCAACCACCTGAGTTTTACTCCACGCCGCCCGCTGCAGCGACACCCACTCCCATCGAAATCCTTCAATGAGGACCGAAGAGAGGCTCAAGCCATCAGCCCTATAGTCGTTCAAAAAGACACCAGAAAGAGACCGCTCCTCAATACGGCCACATGGCCCCAGCCAGCCCGGAGAGAAGCCAGGGCACTCGCCAGGGCCGGCCTCTGGCGCCGTTGCCGCAATACGAAATCCCTGATCTCGATCATCTTTCATTTCATCAGGGCGAGTGGAAAAATATCCGCTCTCGTATCGAACCACGAGCCAGGCCGCGATTGGCAAAAGCCACGCGAGAGCCGCGACCCAAAGAAATGTTCGAAATGGAGCACGCCGTGTCTGACTCATTGCCTCTCAAAGTGAAACACACCGCTGTGAATCGGACAAACGTATACCACGCGTCAACAATGTCGTTCAAAATTCCGACAAGGAGAATCACGTGAGACCAATCGCATTTGCTCTCTGCCTACTCTTTTGCCTTTCAGCCCAAGCGGAATCGCCAACTCATAAAATGGATCGCGTAAGAGTCGGAGTGTCGCCGGTCGTCAGTACCGCCGGCTTCTTCATCGCGAAGGAAAAGAAGTTCTTCGACGAAGAGGGGCTTGATGTCGACTTACAGGTCTTTCAAGCGAGCTCGGCGCCGATGAATCCCCTCCTCGCGAAAGGAGAGCTCGATGTCGGTGGCGGCAATCTCACCGCCGGACTATTCACAGCAAATGAGGCTGGCGCCAACGTCAAGATCGTCGCCGACAAAGGTTCTGTGCGCGAGAAAGCAGACTACATTAAGCTTTTGGTCCGCAAGGACCTCGTTGAGTCGGGTCGCTACAAATCGCTCAAAGACCTAAAGGGATTAAAGATGAGCTTTACAGCTCTCGGCGGAACCTC
>JAEUWE010000041.1 GCA_016791465.1 Pseudobdellovibrionaceae bacterium | reverse complement strand
CGAGTTGGATCACTCCCAATCTTAAGAAGACAATCATTCCGATGTGCATACCGATCCCGAGCGCAACGATCACACTGGTACAGCGGGGCCACCAAATGAAAGTGGAAAGCAGGAGCTGTATGAAAAGTACTGCGTAGGTCATGGCGGCCACGAGAAGTGGCGACGAAGCGATGAACTGGATGACTGTAGAATCGGGCGCAAACCGCGCCAGGTGGTCGAGGTTGAGGATGTAGTAAATGGCCGTTCCGTCGCGCCACTCAGAATGAATGAGTTTGCTGGAGAGTGTGAGGAGGTAGACGATTGAAATGTTCAGTTTTGCAACCGTGAGGACAAATGAAGGTGGATTTGAGTCATCTCTCGATCGCAGAATCGAAAAGTAGCGGTCGGCTGGCGATAGAATGATGAACAGAAGAAGCACTGAGCTATAGGTGTTTCCGATGTACTGGAAAAGTGGATTGCGCAGATTGAGAAGCTCGCTGACGAGAAGGGCGACGGCAGCGGCGGCCTTGGTTTTGAAGCCGAGGCAGAGCGCAATCAGCGCAACGATAAGTGCGATTTGGGCACTGTGCAGCCAGAGGTCGTTCGACCAAAGCGTCTTGAGGGCCGTCGCCATTGTCTGGCCCTGTGGTGAATCGAGGTAGGGGACGAGAACAGTTTCGGCTCGAATAACTGGGTTCTCAGCCCCATAGAACTCGGGCGCATATTGAAATCGAAAAACGGCGTCGACTAAAAGTGATATCCCTAAACCGATGCGCAACAGGCCCCATTGAGCTTGAGATCTGCTTTTAAAGAGACAATTGAGAGACAGTTCGAGTCGCCGTTTCACTCTAACCCCAAATTCTTTCGAAAGTATGGTCGCAAGGGAATGGTTTCTAGACTGCGATCACGGATGACTCCTGTTTCAACGAACTCCTCATAGGGTCGATCGTTGATCTCCCAAAAAACCAGATTAAACTGGAGTTGATTCCAGCTCTGGCCCTCTTTGGTTCTAAAAAAATATCGAGCCAGATCGGCGCGAGTGTGATCAGCGCTCTTGCCGGTATTGGCTCGTGCAATGAGGCGCCAATACTGCGAGTTGATTCCCAATACGTCGACGGCGTGATGTGGAATGAAGTTGATGCTGAAGACATGGCCACTCTGGTCGCTGGCAGCAACTTCAGTGAGAACAAGTCCCCTCTTCGGGTTGAAGAACATGTCCCAGTTTTGATAAAGCCTGAGGTTTTTCAGTGTCTGCGATGCTCGGGCGTGGGCTTCAGGCATATAGGTAAGGGCAACGTGCGAGCTCAGCAGGAGCAGCGCGAGGTAAGTCGATGCAAGGACGACAAGAATACATCTTGAAGCGGTTTTGGCCATCTTCGTACATGTTAAACGCATTGGCGTCGAATAAGGAACTAGGCTTCGAGAACAAAATCCCAGCGGATTTTAATCGTTCCGTCTTCCTCGACGATGCCTTTCGGCGGATTGGGGAAGGGGGCGGCAGCACGAAACGCCTCGATTGCGGCGTCGTCCAAGTCGCGGACTCCCGACTGACTGACGACTTGAACTCCGATCAAAGTTCCTTTGTCATTTAAGATGATGATCACTTTGGTGATTTTGTTGTTACCGTCGCTGGCAATGGTGCGCCCTTGTCGAACGATGCGTTCGAACTTTTCTTTGATCTTCGGTTCCCAATATTGGCGGAGCTTGTCCTTTATTCGATTGTAGTAGGAGTAATACATGAACTCGCGTGTTGAGAGCATGGTCTCCATACCGGGAGTCACATCTTTAAGATGATCGTCGGTAGCGGAAACTTCGTGACCATCACCTGGGCGCGACGGATCGGGTACCATGGGAAGTTTGCGAAATGTTGGCGCGAAGGCTTGAAGGCCGGTTTTGGGTTTTGCGCGATCATTCATGTCTTCGCTGCCAAATTCAAAATCGCTGTTCTCGTCTGTTAACAGGGCTGACTTTGATTTGGCTTCCGCTGTTTCTTTGGATTGTGCTTGTTTGGACTCCACCACAGGCTCGGGTGCTGGCGAAACTGGCTGTGGTTTACCGCCGTGTCCGGCATCGTTCTTAAACGCACCAACCTTGGCGGCGCGAGTTTCGCGCTCAACGCGTTGGTTGTTGCGACTCAAATACTTGGCCTTCGGGTCGATCTCGTCGTTGAGTGGCTTTTCGTCCGACTCCACAATTTGCCCCATCGGTTTGGAATTCGCCTGAGCTTGCAGTTTTTGAATTTCCTCAGGGGAAAGAAGCACGACCTCAGTCGAGGACTGGCGGTGTTCCGGGGCGGTTCCGGTCAGAGTCAGGCCGCCTCCAAAAAGCGCGTGAAGGAGGAACGAGCCAAACAGGGCCAGCGCAAATCGCTTGCGAAAGTCCAGTTTCATGCAGCCTCCTCCCTTCTATTCTTATCGGTTGAAATTCGACCTTCTGGAGTCCGGGCTAGTCGGAATTGGTAGCGTTTAGAGATGACTCCTCGTTATCCTTAGGGAGTGAAGCTGAAGGTTTACTGCCAAACAGACGTGGGTCTGCGTCGCGAGCGCAACGAGGACTCATACCTCTACGATGAGGACATCGGGCTTTTTTGCGTCGCTGACGGCATGGGTGGTCATCGCGGCGGCGAAGTTGCGTCGAGTTTGGCCGTCAAAACGATGCTGGAGTTTGTTCGTAACTCCAGAAACCAGAGTCGTAAGTACGGGGCTCGCGAGCTTTTGGTGCGCGGCTACGAAGAAGCCTCGGCAAAAATTTTTGATAAAAGCCATATTGAGAGTCCTGAGTTGCATGGAATGGGGACGACGCTGGTCACGGCCTATCGTCACGGCGACAGTCTGTTCATCGGTAACGTCGGCGATTCGCGGGCTTACCTGTTCTGTAACGAAAAGCTCTGGCAGATGACTGAAGATCACTCTTTGATCAATGAGCAGCTGCGGGCCGGGCTCATCACAGAAGCCGACCTTCCGCGGCTGACCAATCGGAATGTTATCACTCGAAGTGTCGGGTTTGAGCGCGAGGTCCAGGTCGACATCATCGAGCGCCCCATGGCGATTGGTGACGTCTATCTGATGTGTTCTGACGGGCTATCGGGTTTGATCGACGATTCGCTGATTCGTACAATTATAGTGAAGCATGGCATTGAGCGGGTTGAGGCGATCGTGGCGGAGTGCATCACGGAGGCTAAAAAGGCTGGCGGTGATGACAATGTCACCGTGATGGTTATGGCCGTTACTGCGTAAAATCGATTTGGCGATACTTCTGCACTGCGTTTTGACCATTTTCGACGTTACGCGCTATCGGTTTTAGGACAGATTGGTTCAGACCGATACGTGAGATGTGATCGCTGAGCTGGCAGTTGAGAGAAGGACGAAGACGATGTCTCGGAAAAAAACCGATCTTAGCCATGATCAAGGAAACCGCAAAACGGTGACCTTTCTTATGGTCACGAATCGTCGTGGCAAAACCAGCAGTTTGACGTTGTCGGATGGGTGGTTAAAAGCCCTCGTCAGTATGGGTCTTGTCCTGTCGGTTATTGGAGCCGCTGCCGTTGTCGATTACATGGGCTTGCTGGGTGCGAGCATTGAGAATCGTCGTTTGCGCGCTGAGAACACTCGTCTGCGCGAACAGTTTCAGGTTGTCGAGGGCAAGCTCAATGCACTTGAGGGCAGTCTTGAGCGTGTTCGCGGCTTTGTGACCAAGCTCAAGTTGATTACGAATATTGAGACTGAAGATCGCTCACTGAAGCTCGCGTTGGGGCCGAATCCCCGTCCGGGGCAGCCGATTGGTGGGGCTGAAACCGTGGCGGTCGGCCGTGGTCCGGCCGGCTTAGTGGTTCCGCCTCCGGGCTATAGCGGGGCTGAGCAAGATGCAGTGTTTTTTAAAGCACCAGCACCTGATGAGTCTGTCGGCGAAGTGGCATCGGAGCAGGCGCGTGACTATGCATCGCTTGCGATTCGCATCGACTCCGCTGTTCAAGAGGTTGGCATTCGTGAACAGGGTGTACTCGAACTTTGGGAGTCGCTCTCTGAGCGTCAGAACTTGCTCGCTGCCACACCAAGTATCAAACCTGTTCGCGGTTGGTTCACCTCGAAGTTTGGATATCGAATTTCGCCCTTTACGAGCAAGCCGGTTATGCACGCAGGCTTGGACGTCGCGGCTGCACCCGGCTCGCCGATTTATGCGCCGGCTGACGGCGTCGTGAGTTTTGCGGGTTATGATCCTGGTTACGGCAAACTGGTGTCGATCGATCACGGCTACGGCGTGGTCACTCGCTTCGGTCACACGTCGCAGATCTACGTTGAGCTCGGTCAGAAAATCAAACGTCGCGACATCATCGCAGCGGTTGGAACCACCGGTCGTTCAACGGGACCGCACTTGCATTACGAAGTGCGTGTGAACGATGTGCCGGTCGATCCCGGCAACTACATCCTCGACGAGTGATCTGACTTATTTCCCTTTTACGAGCTGAAGATCGTAGACCACGACGCTCTGGCTGGGTAGGCCCGGTCGCGCGCTTCCGCCAAAGGCTTGGTCCGGCGAGATATACACCATCCAGTGTGCGCCGTCTGGCATGAGACTTAGCGCTTTTCGAAGACCAGGTACGAGCACAGCCGCCTTAACTTCGACGCCGGTTGGGGGACTTTGGTCGAAGACTGAGCCATCCGTTCGTTTCGCCTGATAGATGATGTTGAGAGTTGCGTGCTCTTTTGGCGTCGCCAGCGGGCCTTTGGTTTCGCCAACCGGCTCAATGATGATTCCGGGTGCGATTTCTCGAGCGGAGGGTTTTTGTTTGAGTGCCGCCATAAACTCGATCGATCGCTTGAGTTCGGCTTCAGACAGCTTCTGTTCATTTGCGGCCTGTCGATTTTGGATACGGCTCAGTGCTGCGGCCCGATCAGCTGGAGTGAGGGCAGAAGGCTCTTCTTTCTCGTTCGCTAGAGTTCCCTCCTTGAAGCCACGAGCGGCCACATCGCTGTCGAGCTGATCCTTGATGCGGTGAAGTTGATGTCCAAGAACAAAGCCGACCGAGTAACTTTCAGACTTTCTCTCGTCGTTTGCGCTCACCGATGGCGGCAGGACTTTAAGGACAATAAATGCGGCTGCGCCGGTTCCGACGGCCAAGAGGCTCCAGAGGGGGAGTCGAATCTCGCGAACCAAGAGTTCCTTTATAGCCGGCATTTTATGTGCTCCATATGAATCAATCTGAGATGCTTCAGAAATGTTAACATGTCGGTGTCTCAGTTCAATACGCCGGCTGAACTCTGGACGGCTTTCTGCCGATAAAGACTTGTAGGAATGGCCTTTAGGAATTGGGCAGGAGGTCGGCATGAGAAAAGCCTATGTTGCTTTCGCGATGGGCGCGTTGGTCACCCTCAGCACTGGTTGTGGAAAGGCGCTTGAGGACTTTGTTCGTGTGAGTAGGCCTCAGCCGGCGCAGCAGCTGCCGATCGGTCTCAATACGACAAACGCGATTAAAATTTCTCCGGGCCAGACTTCGTCGGTTGGAGGCGATGTTGCGATGACCGCCAACGTGACTATTACTGAACGTCCGCTCGACGGCGGTGACGTAACGGCAAGAGTTTCTGTAAGTCGACAGAGACAGGAATAGCCTTTTTAAAAACTTCCAAAAAGAAAAAGAGCTGTGGTTTCCCACAGCTCTTTTTTTGACTGCTTCCAGTTTCTTGAACCGGGTTTCCCAGGAGGAAGCGATCGAATTGAGATTAACGTTTCGAGTACTGGAAGCGACGACGAGCGCCAGCTTGACCGTACTTTTTACGCTCAACCATGCGAGGATCGCGAGTCAGGAAGCCCGCTTTCTTCAACGTTGGGCGAAGTGCTTCGTCAAAAGCGACGAGAGCGCGCGAGATGCCATGGCGAATCGCGCCGGCTTGTCCGGTCTCGCCACCACCAGCAACGGTGATATAGGCGTCGAACTTGCCAGAGTTTGAAGTCATTGAGAACGGCTGGAGAATCATCATTCGCGAAGTACCTTTTGAAAGGTAGCCTTCAGCAGGGCGGCCGTTGATCACAACTTTGCCTGCACCTGGTTTCAGGAACACGCGAGCCGCGCTCGTTTTACGACGGCCAGTCGCGTAGAAGAACTTCGAGTTTTTAGATGCCTTAGGAGCTTTCGCAGCGGGAGTCTTAGCTGTTGACATGCGCGTTCCTTACTTGATTTCGAGTGCTTGGGGCTTCTGGGCCGCGTGCGGATGAGTGGAACCCTTGTAAGCTTTGAGTTTAGTCAAAAGCTGACGCGAGAGTTTGTTCTTTGGGAGCATGCCTTTTACGGCGTCTTCAACAACAAACGCAGGATCCTTTTCGAGCATCTCACGAGCGGTGAGAGATTTCAGCGATCCGAAGAAGCGCGAGTGGCGGTAGTACCGCTTCACATCGAGTTTCGTTCCAGACATCTGAACTTTTTCGGCGTTGATCACAACGACGAAGTCACCAGTGTCTTGGTTGGGTGTGAATTGCGGTTTGTGTTTACCGCGAAGAACGCGTGCGATTTCAGTAGAGATACGACCGATGCTTTTTCCTGACGCATCGACAATCCACCACTGGCGAGGTACTTCGCCTTCGTCGCCAACTTTAGGAGCGTTATATGTTCCGTTTGCTAGTGCCATCTTGAAAGCCTTATTCCAACCGTTCGGTTTTTCAGTTTCGCAAAGAACTCATGGATTTAAAGAGGGGAGCACCGAATGTCAAGTTCGTGAGCATATCTCACGTGAACGAGGAACAGTCCCTGAGGTGGGGCGGTGTTGCCGGCTTTTCTTCGGTCTTTGGCCTCTAAAATCGATTTGACGTCTGAAGCCGGTCGTTTGTCGAGCTGGAGATCGACGAGTGTTCCCACTATATTTCGGACCATCTGCTTCAAAAAACCTTCGCCTTTTATCATAAATTCCAAAGTATCAGGCGTTGGTTGCAGCCAATAGGCTTCGCTGACAGTGCGAATGGTCGACTCAACCTCAGTGCCAGTGGTCTGAAAGCTTTTGAAGTCGTGAGTGCCGACAAGATGCGCGGCGGCTCTGTTCAGTTCTTCGAGGTTGAGCGGCTGCCGTACCCACCATGAGGTGCGGTGGCGGAGCGCGCTGGGAACGCGTCGATTGAGAATATTGTAACGGTAGGTTTTGTCGAGCGAGGTCGCGATGGAATGAAAGTCGTGTGGAGCAAGAAAGGCTTCTTTGATCACGAGCGAATCGGGAGTGAGGCATTGCAGTGAATAGCGGAGATCGCGGAAGGTGCGGGGATCGCGTTTCGCATCGAAGTGGGCGACCTGCATATGGGCGTGCACGCCGGCGTCGGTTCGACTCGAACCCACGACAGAAAGCTCTTCGTTGAAGAGTTGCCTAACGGCGGCCTCGATTGTTCCTTGAACCGAAGTATGATGGGTTTGTCTCTGCCAGCCGTGGTACTCGGTGCCGTCATAAGAAAGATGCAAGCGCACGCGAAAGCGATCAGGCGCACAAAACCGATAGGCATTTTTGTGAACCGTGGGATTTTCCGGAGTGTCGCTTGCGGGTGAGCTATTCATGCAGCAACGGAATGCCCTGCCAGAAGGTGGTGGTCAAGGGCCGATCGAACTCAGTGCTCAATAGTCGAAGGTGACTCCAACAGAGATCAAGTTGGATGAGATATCGAGATCTTTTTTAAGTCCCTGGATCTGACGATATTGGGCCGTGGCCCAAACGTGATTGATGCCGTAATCGGCGTCAAGTTGCGCAATGGCTCGTCGATCGATCCAATCGAGAAGCAGGCTGACGCCACCCCCAGCAATCAGTGCTGGTGATCCACCTACGCGCGGGGCCTTGTTGTCGTCGCGGAGCTCGGCGATGCCGCTGTAGTTCGCTCCACCCTCGACAAATGGAACAATCCACTGGGCATCGGCAAACTGAAAGCGGTACATGACGGAAGCTTGCAAGGGAACCATCACGAAGGTGAAGCGTTCGTCTGCAGTTTCGGTGGCGCGCGCCGCACTTTTGAAATGGCCCTGCCCTTGCCGAACAATAAATCCGGTTTCGAATTTGATGCCGATTCGGCCGATGGCGCGAGTGAGCGGATATTCGTATTCGAACATGACGGCAGGCACGGGGTCGGAGCCGTAGATGTCTTTGAAGCTCAGACGGTTGTCGGGGTTTGAGATATTTGGCGGCGCCATTGCGCCGATGCGAACGCCGGCGGCCCCGGTGAACTCGGAATGTTCGATTGGATACAGATACTCTCCTTCTGCGGTAATCGTCTGCGGAGGAGTGCGGCCTTCTTGACCTGAGAACTTCACCTTCTCGGGTTTGCCGTGGTGAACTTCGTCTGTTTCTCCGGATGTGGCGTATATGTACTCGCCATCCTCAGTGACGGCCTTGGGGCGAGGCGTTCTGAGTCGCGCCTTGCGGCGTTTGGGTTTTTCTTGAATGGATGGCGCCGCTGTTTCATTTGCCGTCTTGGTTTTGAACTCGGCATCTTTTGCGCCCGGGTAGGGATACTCGGGTTCGGGTGCCGTTTCGGCTTCGATGGCTTTGTCGAGTTCGTTCGCCGCTGCGGCCGTGTCTTCCGCGCGCGCCACTGGCGAAATACTGAAAGCGCCGAGGCCGATGGCGAAGGCGATGACCAGGTGCCGTGGGTGTGGTCGGTTTTTTCGCAGGATCAAAATCAAGATTGCGCTGGCAATAACGAGAACCACGATCGACGCAAGCGCCGCGATCCAGAGGCCGCGATTCATTGCGAGTTCAGCGAACACCACAAAGGGTGTGAGCAATCCGCGAACGACGGCGCGAATGGCGGGTTGATCGACAATGGCGAGAGCAAGCGGCGGGCTTGCGATATAGTAGGCGCGGACAAAGGCGCGGCCCAGAGCCGTATTCATGAGGTACTGGTCGCGGAAGTCGCGAAGGATTTCGACTTCGTGACCAAATGTCGCATCTTTATCGCGACCGCCGTAAGCGGCGGTTGCGATAAAGCAGTTGGTGTTCGACAGAACGCCGACGACTTCGCTTGGTCTAACCTGCCGGCAGAGGGTGTCGCTTGCGTCTAAGCAATCGGTGTCATTGACGGCGGCCGAGTAGTATCCGACATTTCCCGCCGCATCGACCACGGCAGCTTTGAAGAAATAATCGGTGTCGTTTGTGAGTCCCTCGATGCGCTTTGGAGAAACACTGAAGGTCGTGGTGTCGGTGCCCGAGATTGGAAGGTCAATGTAGTCCGAGCCAGCATGGATGGAGCTGAAGCCGATCGTGCTGAAAAGAAAGCGAACGTGCTTAAACTGAGTGTTGGTGCTGGAGGGAAAGCCGTTCAGCGCGCGCATTGTTTTAACGACCGCTTTTTCGTCGCCAGCGCCCATCCCGAACTGGCAGATGCCGATCGCGGAATCGTCGTCACAATTTGCGGCGAGGCTCTGGCCGGCCTCTGTTGCACCCTGGCCGATTTCTCGACGAATGATGAAGGTGACGCTGCGGTATTCGTCCTTGGAGCCATTGAGCATGTTATCGCCATCGTCGGTTGATGAGATGCCAACGCGGAATGTGCCCGACACTTGATCGCCCGCGGGAATGCAATTGGTGGCATCCCCAGCGTCGCCAGCGGCAGTGAACAATACTCCGCAGAGCGTTCGCCAGCTCACAGTGATCGAGGTGACGGTACCCTTGGTGACGACCGTGGGGGTTGAAAGAGTTGCGAGGTCATCGTCGCCGTCCGAATTGGTGATCAATGGTTTTCCATCAATCGCATCGCTTGAAAGGTAGATCACGAGTTGGAGGTCGGGATGGATACGCTTTTTATTGCAGGCGACAAGGTTGGTGTCGCCGTCGGTCGGGCCACCGATCAGTTTGCAGTTGTCGCAGGTCGAATCGGTCGCAGTGGACGAGCAGGCTGAAACAGCTCCAGCGACGCCACCGTACACCGTGATCGATGAAGTGCCGGCGCCTTCGACGACAGAGGCTCTTTCGATGGATGAAATCGTGACCGCGGCGTTTGCCGTCTGCGGGGCAAAGAAGAGAGCCGTGAGGGCAGTGAGTCCTAAAGCACACACGGATTGACGAATGGACTTCAGCTGAATGGACTTCGAAGTTGGATTCTGCGTCATGCCCCTATTGCACCATTGGATGCAGCGTACCGCAAGGGGGTCCGGCGCGAGATTTAACGCGCCACCGCGTAACCGTGCGAGGGGGTGAAATTACGACCAGATT
>JAEUWE010000036.1 GCA_016791465.1 Pseudobdellovibrionaceae bacterium | reverse complement strand
GATCGGGGATGACCCTGGTCGCTCGTCACAAGACGAAGCGACTCTCGCTCTATCGTCAGAGCCAGATCAATTTTGTTATCAATGAAGATCCCGAATCGTTTGCGGCGGGCTTTTGTGAGGCGCATGGTCCATCGGCGTCTGCGACGGGCTTTCGTGTGAAGAATGCGCAAGCGGCATTTGCTGAAGCCGTGAAGCGTGGAGCGAAGCCGTTTACAGACGAAAAGAAAAAGTCGGGTTGGGCCGGGCTTCCGGCGATTTACGGAATCGGTGATTCACTCGTTTACTTCGTCGATCGCTATCCGCAGGCGGGAAATGGAGAAATTTACGGAACTGATTGGGAGTGGATCAGTGAGGAGCGTCGGCCGAAAGGGAAGGGCCTTACAGTTATCGATCACATGACGAATAACGTACCGAAAGGTGAGATGCAGAAGTGGTGCGACTTCTACACTGGTGTGTTTGGTTTTGAAGAGCGTCGTTATTTTGATATCAAGGGAAAGAGCACCGGGCTTCTTTCGAAGGTGATGAAATCACCTTGTGGAAAGTTCTCCATTCCGATCAATGAACCCTCTGATTCAAAGTCACAGATTCAAGAGTACCTTGATGAATACAAAGGCTCGGGCATTCAGCACATCGCGCTTCTGACAAACGATATCGCTGCCAGCGTGAATGCGATGATGGAAACTAAAATCGAGTTCTTGAAAGCACCGCCGCACACGTATTACAAAGCTCTGCCGTCGCGATTGCCATTGGTGAAAGAGCCACTGGCGGAGATGGAAAAGCTTGGCATTTTGCTCGACGGTGATTCGACTGGATACCTCTTACAGATCTTTACGAAGAATCAAGTCGGCCCGATCTTCCTGGAGGTGATTCAACGCCGAGGGCACGACGGTTTTGGTGATGGCAATTTTCAGGCGCTGTTCGATGCGATGGAAGAGGATCAGCGGCAACGGGGCGTTCTATGATGTATCACTACACACAAGGAGAGCCGACTCGTCAGGGGCATAAAGGCATTCCGGAGGGGATGTTTGAAGAAGAGCAGGGGCTTGAGGGATTCTTTGGTCCGGTTTCGCACCTGATCAAAGAGAAACCTTCAACGCGTTGGACTTCAATTGAAGGTAACCTGCGGCCACGAATGTTCGATCTTGTGAAACACTTGGCAACGGAGACGCCGACGGGTGCGGCTGCACCCCTGATCGGTCAGCGCTTGTTTTACAACAATGATGTGACGGTGAGCTCGCTTTGGGTTCAGCCGGGCACAGCGCCAGATCAGCTCGTTAGTCGTCGCAATGCCGATGGCGATTGGCTCTACTTCTGCCACAAAGGTCGTGGGACGCTGCTGTCAGAGTATGGACTTCTCGAGTTTACACCTGGCACCTACATCGTGATGCCAAAATGTGTGGGTCATACTTTTGTGGTGACGGAGCCGACTCAGTTTTTCGTGATTGAGAATCGAACGAGCCACTTCCGTGAGCCAGACCGGGGTATCGTCGGACGACACGCGCCGTGGGATCCGAACGCGCTCGTAAAGCCGGATCTTGATCGCATGTATGATTTTATGCGTAAGACTGGTGTTGATGTGCGCCGGATTGTGATCAAGCACACTGATGAGCTGACCTCGATGGGATATGGTGAGTGTGTGTATGATGTGAAGGGGTGGAAGGGTGATCTCTATCCGTTCACTTTGCATATGTATCACATCAAGCCAATCATGAGTCACCGCGTGCACCTTCCGCCGTCGGTTCATTCGACATTTGTGGCGCGTGGTTTTGTCGTCTGTTCGTTTTTGCCGCGACCGATGGAAGAGGATAAGGATGCGCTTCGCGTGCCGTTCTATCATCAGAACATCGATTACGATGAGATTCTGTTTTATCACGATGGCGACTTCTTTAGTCGAGACAACCTTCACGCCGGAATGATGTCATTCCATCCGGCGGGTTTTCCGCACGGCCCACATCCGAAGGCGATGGAGAAAGTGAAGGCAAAGACTCACACCGACGAGAAAGCGGTTATGTTGGATACGCGCTGGCCGCTAAAGCGTGATCCCGCACTCGATCGCTGGGAGCTGACCGAGTACTGGAAGTCTTGGATGGTCACGACTCCTCGCTAGGCCATCGGTGGACTGCTCGATCATCGGCTAGTCTTGCTCAGTACTCTCGTGCAACTGACCTCGAGCAGTGGCTGGAAGGATATTGACCGACTCGTCGCTCCCCGAGAAAATCGAGAGCATGAAGCACGTGATACTCGTTCTGGCGATATTGTGGGGTAGTCCGTCAAGTTTTGCGGCTCTTTGCGGGGTCGACGCGACTGGCGAGTTTTTTTTGAATGCAAAAAAAGAGGAGATCGCACTGAGCTTCTCATTGCCAGCTCTGAAGGGAGCTGTCGATCCGGAGAATGCGCAGGCTTTTCTCGATGAGAACTTTAGGGCCCCTCGCGCCTACAAGAAAGCGTTTGATCTGCTTGAAGCGCGTGCAAAAGAAAAGAAGTTGTCGTGGGTGGTGACGGATCGCGCGGTTTCTCCAGATCTTGATCCAAAAGATCTTCAGAAGAAATTGAAGAAGGCGAAAATCAAGAAGGCGGATATCGACACGATTCTGCTTTTGGCCCTCGGTCCGGTGGCCTACTTTCAATTCAAACACCCAGAGATAAAATTAAATGTGGTGTCGCTGCCGGAGTCAGAGCAATTGCAGACCTTCTTGATGCAACTTGAGGAGAAGAGCACCGAGCTTTTGAAAGAGACGCCGGGATCGGGAATGAAGTCGAGCGAGGCTGAAAGATTGATTGAAGTTAACCAGGCTGACTTATTCTCTGGCACAAAAGAGAAGTCTGCTGAGTACCAGTCGCTCATGGCTAAAATTAAAAAGGCACCAATGAAGAAGCTTGCGAACGACTTTCGCACTTGGATTGAATCGGGAATCGACATGATGAGCGCGCGCGAAAAGCAATTGGCGGAGAGTATTCTTGCGCAGTTGGGACCTGGTGCCGTCGTTGCGGCTAAAAGTCATGGCCCGGGAGTAACCGAGCGTTTGAGCAGCGACTGTCCAACCTATAGAAAGTCACCATGATCGAACCTCGTCCGCAGCTGGGATCTCCCAAGATGGGCGAACTGATGTCGCCGCGCGAGGCGATGCTTCGGGCATTGGTTATTGCTCGCAAAGGTGCAGGTTTTGTTTCGCCGAATCCGATGGTGGGCTGTGTAATCGTAGATCGGGAGCATCGGTTCCTGGTCGAAGGTTGGCACACAAAGGTGGGAAGTCATCATGCCGAGATCGAGGCCCTCAATCGGCTTCAGGAGCTCAAGGGATCGCGCGAAGCTCTTGAGGGATGCCACGTGTATGTGACGCTTGAGCCTTGTGCGCACGAGGGACGAACTCCATCTTGTGCAAAGACATTGGCGCCGCTGCAGCCGGCTTCGGTGACATTTCCATTTTACGATCCGAACCCTCTTGTTGCCGGTAAGGGTGCTGAAATACTGCGAGTGGCGGGCATTCGAGCGATGCCGTTGACGGATGCGCATGTGTGGCCGGCATTGCCGCAGGAGCCGATCGATCAGGCGGTCAAACAGGAGTTGGTTGATTGGGCCGAAGATATTGCGGAGATCTTTCTCTGGAGTGTGCGTCAGCGGGAACTGCCGTTTGTGACTGTGAAGGTGGCTTCGACTCTTGATGGGAAGGTGGCCCTTCGTTCTGGAGAGAGCCAGTGGATCACCGGTGACCTCGCTCGGGAAAAGGG
>JAEUWE010000027.1 GCA_016791465.1 Pseudobdellovibrionaceae bacterium | reverse complement strand
CGCGAAGCCGCCGCACGCGACCCATCTCTTTTCGAAAGACGGCAGGCAAACGAGAAAGATGTAACTCACCAATAATCACATAAATAAGTGCTGCTGGCCGAGTCAGCACGAGGTGCCGAAGGCGCTTCGCAGTTTCGCGATCTTGTCGCGCAAGTCCGCCGCGACCGACCGTCCCCTCTTTTGGAACGCCGATCGCCTCGATCTTCCAATTTTTCTTCTTTGCAAGTTCAACCAACGGTCGATACTGCTCCCATGGGAATCCCCACGACTCATCCCATTTTGCTCGAGCTTTTAGCGTCGAAAGATCGAAACGACCCGACAAATAAGCATCGATCCACTTTTGCGCACGTGCCTCAAAACACTCGAGCGCCAAAATCACCGGCCGCTCGACTGCCAAATGTCTGAGAATTTTCAGATGCGTCCGCTGCGCCGGTCCGTGGGCATGAAAGTCGCCGCCATAAACGACGTCGGCCGAATCGATCTCAGCGAGGATCTCAGACTTCGACGAAACCCGATATTTTCGACGCAATAAGCCTCGACCCTCAACTGTGTAGGCATGCAAATCCGCCGGATCACTCCCCAAACGGCTTCGCACCTGCTCCTTAACCGTGCGCAACAACTGCCGTCGCGCTTTTAGCCAGTCTCTCTGTTCTTGGTCCACCTATCGAAACTCCGAACGTCTGGATTGAAACGACCGTTTTAGCAATTGTGCCTTTGATGAGACTTGCCATCAAGAATTGAATCCTGTGGAATCTGACTCATGACTGAATCAAAAACTTCAACTCCTCGTATCCTCGCCATCGCCGCCGCCGTCATCGCGGTCGGCTTTCACTCCTATCTTTTAAAGACTCACTATGAGCTAAATTACGGTGAAGCGACCGGAAAGCTTCTCTGCGACATCTCATCGACATTCTCGTGTTCCGCCGCCAGCGCCAGCCGCTTCTCGGAGTTTCTAGGCGTTCCAATGGCGCTCTGGGGATTGATCGCGAATCTTGGCTACATTCTTCTGGCCGCATGGGAGTCCATCTCCAGTCCAGAATCTCGAAACGGACAACGTACAGCTCTACTGACAGTTGCCGGCATCCTTGTTGGAGCATCTCTTGTTATGGGAGGCATTTCAGCAGTCGCTCTCAGCAGCATCTGCCCATTCTGTCTGGTGACTTACGTTCTTTCGATTGTCACAGCATTTGGCGCATGGAAGAGCTATGCCGGTGACTTCAAGTTTAAAATCCAAACTGCACCTCTCATCCTCGGCGGACTCCTCCTTGTCGGCGCATTCATTGCCAACGACATCATGCGCTCAGGTTACGCCGGACCAAGCGGCGACGCGATGGCCCGCGCAGCACTGGCAGAATGGAAAGCCAATCCAAGCCTTGAAATCGCAGAAACTGACCCACTATCCATGGGACCAGAGCGCGCAAAAGCAAAGCTCACGCTTATCGAGTTTGCTGACTTCCGGTGTATTCACTGTAAAATGGCCGTCCAACCAATGAAGGCCTTCCTGGCCAGCCATCCGGACACTCGACTGGAATTTTACTCTTGGCCCCTGGATGGCGAGTGCAATACCTCGATTCAACAAAACAATGGTGCCTCCTGCCTGCTCGCCCGCATTGTTTGGTGCGCCCGCCACAAGAGCAACAAGGGCTGGGAAGCCCACAGTCATATCTTTGATCGATTCGAAGAATGGCGAACCAGCGATGCTGTACGAGCTGCGATCCCCAGCGTCGCCGAACATCTCGGCATCGACAGCGCGGCACTTCAGCAGTGTTCAGATTCCGAAGAGGCAAAAGGTGCGATCAGCAAACAAGCCCAACTTGGCTCTTCTCTCAACCTGCGCGGCACTCCGACGGTCTTTGCCAACGGCAAAATGCTGCCAGCCGGAACACAGATTCCAGTCCTCAATGAGGTCCACCGCTCGCTGTAGAGTTTAAATTCCGAGCTTGTCGAAAATAAGATTCACCAAGGAGTCGGTACTCGACTCCAAAAGACTTCCCATCGTCGGCAAAATCGAACGCAAAAATTCGCGCATAAAAACAAAGACAACAAGCGCAAAGACACAGATCGCCGCCGTCTTGATAACCCATACTGTAGACCGAACATCTTCGACTCGAACTTCTTTTTCAATAACTTCAATTTTTGTGAGAGTCAGCTTCAGGTCTTCAAAATGATCAAGAGCTTTCTCAAAGAGATCTCGCTGCTTTGACATATTCAAAGCATTCCAACCCGGAAAACTCCGCTTCGCCTTAACAGCATGAATAAGCTCAACACAGTATCCAACATAACGTTCGGCGCGTTCACGAAATTGTGGAAAGTCCGGCTTTGATTCGAGATAGTTTTCAATCTCGCGAATAGCACGATCGTACTGCTCCTCAACGACAAGCGTGAGAATCGCGTGGCGCAGATTGTCCCCAGAGCCCATCTGCTGGACGCTGGCCTTCATTTGCTGCTTCATCGCCGAAACAGCGTCGTTCTGGCTCGATTTCTCCGCGAGCGCAATCAACTCACGGTCTTTGTCATTCATACCGATCTTCGGCTCACCCATGTCTTTCGTGTCGGCGAGACGGCTCCGCGACTTGACCCTTGTCCAGGTCTGAGACGCCAAGCTGGACCCTTGTCCAGCTCGATGAAACAGACTTCAGTCTGAAATTTGACTCGACTCGACTGGCCTGAGACGCTGATCCTAAGGTCCCGCTCATCTCTTCAAGGACGAAGAGGAGGCTATGAATGGCAAATGACATCATGATCGAGAACCTTCCCCTACCGATGGATGTGCCGCAACCTCCGTCGCTCGATCGAATTCCGCCTCGCATCCTGCATTCGGCAACCGTCGAGACTCTCATCAGTCACAACGAAGACCTGTCGAGTCGGCTCAAGGTTCACATCCGCCGCAACTCACAGCTCGAGGGCCAACTCGTTGAGCTTGAACTCGAACTCGAGGAGGCCGAGCTCGCCCGTCAAAGTCTGACATCGCAAATTGAAATTCTCCGCGAAAAAGACCGCGCCTTCGCCGAAAAGTCGTCTCTTCTCGATGGCCGCCTCGAGCGACTCACCGAAGATCTGGCGTTCACAAGACTCGAGAATACCGAGCTCCACAAAAAGAATCGCGACTTCAACCTCGCGCTTCTCACCCGCGAGAAACAGATGGGCGCCCTCAAACGCCGCCTTGAACGCTGGGTTCGACCCGCCATTGCAGACCGCAATGCGCAAATCACAACCCTGACTCAACAGCTCGACTCTCATTCACGTGAAATCGAACGCCTCAATGCCGCGCTTTCAGTTCTGCGCCAAGAGCTTCAACACTCACGCGCTGAAGCGGATCGCAAAACAGGGGGCTTTGAGAAAGACCGCGCACGTCTCGTTGAGCAGTATGAGACGGCGATTCAAAATCTCAATAAAGAACTCAAAACCACACAGGGCGACCTCGCAAAAGCAAATGAAAAAGCGGCGACGCTTGATCGTATGACGTCCGAAACTGCGCGCACCGCCAATGAGCGCGTGTTCTTTGAGCGACGCTCAGAAGAGCTAGAAGATCAACTCAAGGTCGAGACCGTTCGCCTGCGCGGTACGATTGAGGACCTTGCAAAAGAATGCGCCACTCTTCGAGCCTCGAACGAAACTCAACGCCGATTTAAAGATGAACTTGAAGAGAGACTGCACGGACTTGAGGCTGAACAAACGAAGGCGACATCCCAGCTGCAAAGCATGCGCGAGATCTGGAAAGAAACCAGCCTTCGCGCCCAGGCTCTTGAATCGAAGAATGAGGCTCTTGAGAAGCTCAATGCCGAACTCTCTAAAAAGCTCATGGAAAAGCGTGAGGCAGAGCACGTTCGCATCGCCGACCAAGCCCTTGACCAAGTTGGTTTTGTCGAATCCGCCCAAAGCGACAGCGAACAAAACGCCAAACTCAAGAAGCTCGATCTCATCCTGTCTGATCTTGAAATGCGCGCCTTTGGTATCGATCCCGCCAAAATCGACTCAAAAGTCGACCGCACAATCGACTAAACGACAGGCATGGTCACCTAAACAAATTTAATAAAGTGAGGGCCAGATTTCGCGCCCTCAGACTCGACGCCAATCACCAAGTCTCGCTATGCTATGAGCGCAGATGGCTGATAAACAAAAACAGACTGGCGTCCTCGCTAAACTCACCCGCCTTTTTGGCTTTCTCGCCTCACCGATGACGGTGGGTGTGATCCTCACACTCACAATGACTTGGCTCACACTCAAGTTCTACGCCTCTCAGCACGATGGTGCCGACGCGCGCGAGGGTTCCATCGTCAACATCCTCAATCAGATCTACCTCAAATCGATCGACTTCCGTCTCGTCAACCGCGGCGAGGCACCCGGCAGCGACCGTGTCGCCATTCTGGCCATCGATGAGAACTCCATTGAACGCGAAGGTCGCTGGCCCTGGCCGCGTGAGAAAATCGGCCGTCTTATCGAGTCCGCAGTCGACGCTGGCGCCAAAGTAGTCGCATTCGACGTGGTCTTTTCAGAGCCCGACCCCAACTCTTCCGTCAAAACTCTCTCGCTCCTCAAGCAAAGCCTCGCCAAACAAAAACAGCTCTCCCCCGAAGCCAATGAACTCATCGATAAAGAGATGGCAGCAAACAATAGCGATCAGAAGTTCGCCGATACTCTTGGCCTGTACCAGGACGCTGTCGTCATGGGGACCTATTTCGATCTTGAGAGCTATGACGTCGGCGTTTCACTCAATCCGTTGCGTGACGACTGCATCGATGCTCACTATGAACGCACCAATGAAAAACGATATTGGGAAAAAGAAGAGATCTTCCCAATCGTCGAAGAAGCCAAGACCTCTGACGAACGCATCCCGACCACCCTCCTCAAACAGGTTTCGAGTTACCATACTCTTCTCGAGGTCAATGCCGCCCAGGAATGGTTCGACAACAACACTTCCGCGCTGGAGCGAATCCGGCAAAATCTTGCCGATGTCGAAATTCATTTCCCAAGTGAAATCATCCCCACCCTGTTCGTTGTCGCCAACATCGGCGACGAGCAGACACTGTTTGATCTACTGACAAGCGATGATTCAATGAAGCGATTCGCAAATCGACCGATGATCCTCCAGATCTTCGATGTCGTTTTACGTTCGATCTCAAAACACGAAATCGTCGATCTCCGCGCGCGACTCTTAAGAGCGTCCAATGAGTACTGCCAGCGATTTCTCACGCCCAACGACGAGCTACTCTGGAAAGAAAAGTTTGCCGAACGATTCAAGTCCGCCGGCGACGACCTTGACGCCATGTGGACTGGCCAGAGTTTTGACTCGCTTCTCAAAGACCTCAAATGGCCCCCCGGCAGTCCTGAGCTCGAACAAAAACTCAAGCAATGGCGCGCTTTAAGCCTTCCACTTTCAATTCCCAATATTGCGCGAACTTGGGTGAGCATTCGCGAGTTGGCCGCCAATACGAAGCACACCGGCTACTTCAACGCGATCCTCGATACCGATGGCACAGTTCGCCGAACACAGCTTCTCTCGCGCCGAGGCCACAACTACATTCCATCACTTGCGCTCAAGGCATTTCTTCTCGATCGGAAAGCCTCCATGCGCTTTAAAATTGGCCCCGAGGCCGTGGGCCGGGCCGAGTCAAAACGACGAGTCATACAATCTCTTGAGATTCTCAACAAAGAGGGCGAAACGACGCTGAAAGTTCCCGTCGATGAGCTTGGTCGCATGATCATCAATTACTCCGGCCCCCAGCAGATGTTCCCCTATGTCAGCGCAGCTTCAATCCTCGACGACAAACGAGATATCGCTGTCTCACAATACTTGCGAGACGAAAAAACTGGCGCCGCAGGCCTCAGCACACGTATGGTCGACCGCAAGACTTTCCTCAAAGACAAAATCCTCATCGTCGGCGCCACTGCCATCGGCGTATACGACCTTCGCTTGACGCCATTTGAAGAAAACTATCCCGGAGTTGAAACACACGCCAACGCTCTATCGAATCTTTTGACTGAAAGCGCTCGCGCCGCCGGCCTTCCAACAAACAAAACAAGCCCCGGCTTCATGCGCATCCACCCACAGGAAGAGTCCACAATGTGGCTCATTATCCTTGTTGGCGGACTCGCCATGGCGGCCGTTCTGACCTGGCTTGAATCCGTCGGCGGACTCGTTGCAACCGCCGCAACTCTATTCGGGATCTATTCAATCGATCGCTACCTTCTCTTTGCAAACGGTTACCTGATCAACGTTGCTCTCCCACTGTTTACTGTCTTCTTTCTTTTCGTGACGATCACCTTCTACAAATACTTCACAGAAGAAAGAAAAAAGCAGGAGCTTAAAGGCACCTTCGCAAAATACGTCTCACCAGCGATCGTCGACGAAATCCTACGCGATCCCGAGAACATTGAGCTTGGCGGAAAAAAGCAAGAGCTCACTGTGATGTTTTCCGACGTTCGAGGCTTCACGACGATCTCAGAGCGACTCGATCCACGTGCACTCTCAGATCTTCTCAATAGCTATCTGACCCCGATGACCGACCTCGTGTTTGAGACCAAAGGAACACTCGACAAGTATATGGGGGATGCGATCATGGCATTCTGGGGCGCACCGATTTCACTCCCAGACCATGCCGATCGTGCCGCCACCTGCGCACTTAAAATGATCCGCAAACTCAAAGAGCTGCAAGCGGACTATCAGAAACGCGGACTGCCCGCGATCGACATCGGAATTGGTCTCAACACAGGCGACATGAGTGTTGGCAACATGGGCTCCAATATCGTACGCAGCTATACGGTCATGGGCGATTCCGTCAACCTGGGCTCACGCCTTGAGGGCATCAATAAAGAGTACGGCACCCGAATTATCATCAGCGAATTCACAATGCGTAAAATCGAAAACAATTTCGACATGCGCGAGGTCGACTGGGTTCGCGTCAAAGGTAAGGCTCAACCCGTACGCATTTTTGAATTGCTTGGCACAAAAACCAAAGGCGAACTCCAGACTCCCGAGGTCATGTTGTCGATTCTACCGGCATACAATCAAGGCTTTGCGCTTTACCACGAGCGAAAGTTCTCCGACGCAATCGCGCGCTTTGCCGATGTCCTCAATGTGATTCCCGATGACAAAGTTGCTCAACTTTACATCGAACGCTGCAATGACTACCTGGAAGAGCCGCCAGCCGGCGACTGGGACGGCGTTTACACCATGAAAACGAAATGACAGAGTCTCGCCTTTAGGCAAGGCTATGGTCATGAACTTTCGCCCCACCGCACGAGCGGTACTGACCGTTGCATATACATTGGCAATCGCACTGCTTGGTTATTCAGCAGAGGCACTTGCCGTTGCAACGACGCGCCTGACGACCGGAAGCGGAGGCCAAGTTCTCATATCCGCCGAAACAATGTTTCGCGACAACGATGCGCAAACCGTTGAACTTGTCGGCAACGTCCAGGTGCAGTTTGAAGGGCAGGTTCTGCGCTGCGACCGCGCGGTCATCAGCGCCAAAACAAAAATGATCTCAGCACAAGGCAACCTCATCATCGCGTCGCCATCGGCCTACGTGGAAGGCAAGCAGGCTGAGATCTCCTATGCCGACAACACGGGGACGATCTACGATGGCTTTGTCAAATCTGGCCAGGTCCTCTTTGAAGGCCGAGTGATACGCAAGACCGGTTCCATAAATTATGTTGCAGAGAAGGCCCACTACACGGCATGCACCACCTGTCCGGCGGCATGGGCCTTCACCGGCTCCACGATCGATGCCGAAATCGGCGGCTACGCATTTATTAAAAACTCGTTTCTAAAAGTTGGCGGACTTCCAATCTTTTGGCTTCCTTATCTGGTCGTCCCGCTCAAGAGCGAGCGCCAAACAGGGTTTCTCTTTCCATCGTACGATATTGAAAGTGAAAACTTCGCTTTCGGACTTCCGTTTTTTTGGGCGATTTCGCGCAGCCAAGACATGACGATCACGCCCAAACTCTACACCCTGCGCGGCCTTAAAGGCCTTCTCAACTACCGCTATGTTCTTGCCGATGACTCTGCCGGCGAAACCAACGCCGGCTTCTTTCTCTTTTCCGATAGCGTTTTCTCTAACGATGACCAACTTCCCAACCGCCCCGGTGCCG
>JAEUWE010000512.1 GCA_016791465.1 Pseudobdellovibrionaceae bacterium | reverse complement strand
AAGGTCCTGAGTGGAACACCTCACTCAACCCAACCACGGGATCTGAAATCAATTGCTTTGCAGTGTTCATCGGCGGCGGCGAGCTTTCAGCAAACACCTGCAACGTCTCAACCGCAAACGGAAGCGAGACGATTAGCTTTGGCCCGAATGTCGGCTTCGTTCCCGCCGGCTCCGACGTCCTCATCGACACGCCAAGTGGCTCGCGCACCATTCACGTCATCGGCCTCAGAGCCGCAAACTCGTCTGCTTGCAAAAGCTACGTCGACACCAAGCCCGACGAAGACTATCTCTCTGAACCCTTCGTCATCGCTTCACAGCAAGCGAATATCCCGACCGGCCCAAGCACCGTCACCGTCAGCGCAAGCCTTGACGTCAATCGCAAGATCACATCATGCACCTTCATCAAACGCGATGGCCAAAACCCGTCAATTCCAAAGTTTGGAGATCGACGCGACGGAAAGTTGAGACTTGCAGGAGTTAGCGCGCTCACTCTCGATGCCGGTACGAAGAACTATAGCTTCTCTGTCGACATGACTCACACACCCGCACCGATGGGTGTTGCCAGCAATAAACTTTACTCGAGTTCAAGGCGCGTTCTGAGCGTTAGCACCTCTGGCGACTATGCCGGGCGCTACCTTGATGTTGGCGCATTCTCGGCCCAGGCATTTGAACCCGGCGACGAAGTGATCTGGCACGTTGGTGCTGGTGCCTCAAGTGGCGGACCACCCGATGACCCGATCAACGGCGCGTGTGGCGGCGACCTCTTTATCGGCCGCTGGGGAACAGCAAAAGTAAAATCCACCGGCAATGCGCTTGGCTGGCTGATTCTCGATACCCCGATTGCGAGCAATCCGGCTCAGATTAAAAATGTGAATCTCGCCGCAGCTCCCGGTCCTGACTTTTGCCGCGTTTCAATCACTCGCGTTTCAAATTTCGATGAACTGAGCGTTGATTCAGGCGCTGACTGGACAATGAAGCCGCAGGCCTATGATCTCGCAAGTGGTGTTGGCGGAGTCCAAGCGATCCGCGTCGACAGACTCATCGTCAACGGCACTCTCAAAATTTCAGCTGTAGGCACTGGCTTCGCTGGAGGAATCGCACAAACATCAGGGACGAGCTTCACAGGAAGCGGAATGCTCTACAGCAATCCCGCCAATGCCTCAGGTGGCGGCTCATCAAGCTCAAACGGCGGAGCGGGGGGCGCCGGTGGCGCTGAAGGCGGAAGCGGTGCGAGTCTGTTGCCTATAGGAGGATCGGCGACCAATAGCTGCGGCGACTTCAATCTCGACTCGGTCAGCATGGGGCAGTTCCATGCCTGCGGACGGAGCAGCGACGGACGACTCTACTGCTGGGGCTCGAGCTCCTCTTTGGGCCTACTCGGAGATGGCGTCCAAAACTCACGCCGACTTTTACCGCGAAACACCAACGGAACTCTCTATCAAACCGTATCCGCCGGCTATGATCATACTTGCGCAATCGATTCAACCAACAAGCTCTTTTGCTGGGGCTACAACATCAATGGTCAACTTGGCGATGGCACAACGACCACACGAATGTCGCCAGTCATGATTGACGGCGCGAACACCTACGTCAAAGTCTCCACAGGAAAGTATACCACCTGCGGCCTGACAACAGCGGGACAACTCAAATGCTGGGGCTTCAATAATAACGGTCAGGTCGGCGACGGAACAATGACCAACCGCACCTCACCCGTCATCGTCGACGGCGGAACGAACTACACAGACATATCCGTCGGCGACCAACGCACGTGCGGTGTGACCACTGCTGGTGTCGCGAAGTGCTGGGGCAAGAACACAAGCTTCTACCTTGCACTCGGCGGAGCCACGGTACAAACCACTCCATACATTGTCGACTCCGGTGTCAGCTATCAACAGATCAGCGTTCTCACTCATGTCTGCGGTCTCACCACCGCCGGCGTCGCGAAATGCTGGGGCGACAATCTCTATGGCCAACTCGGTCGCGGCAATATGACCTCCGATGGAACACCGACACCCGTCAACGGTGCGGTCACATACAGTAAAGTCTCCATTGGCGATGGCTACAGCTGCGGCATCGGAACCGATGGCGCGCTTCGCTGCTGGGGAAAAAATGCGGCTCACCAAGTCGACTCCAGCGGCACCAATCGCCTCGCACCAACAGTTGTTCATTCCGGCACAGGCTATACATCCGTCAGCACAGGCTTTGTTTCAACTTGTGGGAAAACCGCGAGTGGCCGATGGCAGTGTTGGGGCAATAACACTTACGGACAACTCGGCAACGGCTCGGTCAACCTCAGCATGCAAGACGAAACGCCGCTTCGCACAGAACTCCCCTGCCTGGCGATGAGTTCAGGCAAGGCCATCATCGGTGGTGGTGGCGGAGGCGGCGTTGGCGTCAATGGAGGTAACGGCGGAGGATTGATTCTCCTCTGGGCGCGCGAGATCAGCGGTACCGGCACACTCTACATCAAAGCCAATGGATCCGTCGGAACTGCGGCCACTGGCGCATCTGGTGGAGGTGGCGGCGGCAGCGTCGGCGTCTTCGCAAAAAGCATCACCAACACGACAGTCTACATGAGCTCTGATGGTGGATCAGGAGGCACACACGCGACATTCCCAGGCGGAGGAGGCGGTGCCGGCACCGTCGAGGTTCGCTACTGCGCCGCAAGTTCACCTGGCTTCAACGCCGGCCTTATCACATCAGTCGGCGGAGTCGCCGGCGGAACCGCTGCGAATGCTGGTGTTCAAACGCCGGTCGCCGCTCAAGACGACGCCGCCGTCTGCTCGACGCCTTAACTCGCCTTTTCAACGGATAGCTTCAAACCCATCGTCTTAAGGACCGCCGTCAAAGTTCCAAGCGCTTCCGAGACCGAGCGAATGGCCTCAACAACAAGCTCCGGCACGTCGCCATTATCCTCAAGCGCCGCCTTCAGCCAAATTGACGAGGCTCGACCTTAGCGCCTTCAAGACCTTGATTCGAAGCACGACTTCCAGGTGCGGATCAATATGGTCCGCAGACTTCGCCCGCGATTCCCAGCGTAAACCAGGACCGCCGACCGCACTGCTAGAGATGGCGTAGAGCGAATATTTATCTGTAAATACAAATGCTTAGAAATTTATGTGCATTCTTATAAGTATACATACGCTTGATATCTGTATCTTCATAAGTATACAATAAAAGCCGATATGAATACTTTAAAGTATACAGAACGAGGAACCAATGAGGACAGACAGAAAGAAAAAGAGCAATCAAAAGCGAATCGTCCAGCAGAAGCTCGATCAGCTCTCAAAGCTAAATGAACCAATGCCTCCGTCCGGTTGGGTGAAGGCGATTCGAGGCGCTCTCGGCCTCTCTATTCGACAGCTTGCTGAACGAGTTGGCGTCGGTCACGGATCGATCAATCAGCTTGAAAAGCGCGAACCGAAAAAACGAGTGACTCTTGAATCTCTCGAAAATGCGGCCCGAGCTATGGACTGCAAGGTCGTTTACGCCATTGTTCCGCAAGAGAGCGGCGCAACTCTCGACGACATCATTCAAAATAAAGCGGTCGCCGCTGCTTCGAAAATTCTGAAAGAAGTCTCCCACACAATGAAGCTCGAGGCACAGGGCACTTCAGACAAACAAGTGAGAAACGAAATCACACGCATCGCGAATGAACTGATCGAGTCTGGTGACGGCAGAATTTGGGACGCGGATACAAAAGGAAAGAAGAATGTCTAAATTCAAAGTGACCTATCCAAGCGGCGCTACGCCCATCGGGCCAGAGGGTCTCAAAGATTTGATCCCTGACTATATTTCGACAATGAGCGAACTTAACCAAGCGGAACAATCAAACATTGCAGATGGATTCGTTTGGGCGGAAAAACAAATAAATCAAGATCTCTTAAATGCGTCCTTCGTTTTTAAACTGCATCAGAAGATGTTCGGCCAAGTATGGAAATGGGCCGATTTCACCATCGGCTCGTCCAAATACATGTTTTCCCAAATGGCAATGGCCGTCATGCTCGGCTTATAACGGATTTGATTTTAATAAAGAACGGCGCTTCGAGATTTAGCTGGGGAACAAATGGAACTTATACCCCACTCGAAGTCGAAGGCAAAACTCGATCTGCCTATCTCGCGGCACTTAAAAACGCAGATCAAAATGACTTTGCTGCACTGATTGCGTTCGCTAGAAGCTAAAAGAGACTTTTGAGCGGAGTCGACGTTTTGAATAGGCCTCTTCGAGGCACAGTTCGCTGGAGCAAGATCGCCCGTCCCCACAGGGTCTTAGTCGCAACCACCACTCAGCCCGCTCGCCGCCGGCGACTTCGCTCCCGAATACGAATCACAGCGAGCGCCGCAAACGTCGCAATCACCGGAAAAAAACTATCGCGCTGGCGCCCGCTATACGGTGCCAGATACCCAAAAAACAAAATGAACGCGATGAGCGGCAACGCCATAATCAAGGCACCGACTCTCGCCTCACTCGTCCCCACACTATGCGCCCCCGCCCCACGCATCTGTAACCAGAACCCATAGCACCCAAGCGCAATCACCGCCTGAGAAGCAAACGAGCCCCACGTCAAAAGCGCCGACAGATCCCTAAAAATCTCAAACTTATGAAACGTAAAAAACGGGGTAAACAAAACCTTCACCACCGCCAGCGGATACCAGAGATCGGCATTCCACTCCCTTGAGATATCACTCGGCGCCATCATGTCCGACCGAAACCGCGCGAGCCTCGGAAAAAACTCAATCTCGCCAAAGTCTCGCATGTAGAGAAAACCAAATACCCCTGCCGCAGCCAGAGCTCCACCGACCATCGCCGCTCGCTGCCACGCATTTGATCGCCCGACGAGTCGACTCATCGCAGCCAACACACCAAAGAAAATCATCGGCGCCAAATAAAATCGCTCGAGCGCCAAAAATGAAATGGCCACAAAGGCCGCGGCGAGCGCCACACTTCGACCCGTTCGGTAAAAGCGCAACGCCTCAAAAATCGCAACAGATGCCAGAAGCTGAACCATCGGCTCTTTATAGAACACCAGCCCATAAAAAATCTGTGTCGGAACGAAAATCAAAAAACAAACGGCCAACAGCGCAACGTCCGCCCCAAAGTTCTCTCGCACCCGTTTTTCAACATAGAGCCACGTCATCACCTTCAGCACCAACAGCGCCAGCGCTGTCACCACAGGTGTCAGCCCAAACGGCAGCGCCCACAGCGCCCCCCAGAGATACACAAGCTGAACTTGCTCTCCGCCGTAGATCGACTTCATCGAGAGGTCTCCTCGACCGCTCAAGAACTCGATTGCTCGCTGAACGCCCGGGACATGTAAAGTTCGCGAGTCCGCCACCCAAAGCAACTCCGCGCTACCTGTCACCCAAAGTCCGACAGTCATCCCTAGATAGAGTAGCGAACCCCAGACAACCACTGACCAAGGCCTGAGCCGTTCTTTCCAACGAACTTGGGCCACCAAGACAAACGCGGCCAAAGCTAAAAACAAAATGAGCGAAAAAACGGCGAGTCCGCCCTGAACGACATACTGAGACGGATGCCCCGCAAAATAACCACCAACAAATCCACAGCCAATCGACAAGGCTGCGAAAATCAGTCCGCCGCGTCCACGACTACATTCACGCATGCTAGACCGGAGCCGATGGGGCCACGTCGCCATTCAACAGACGCTTTTCCCAGCGATAGGCCGTATCACAAATCGTATTCAAATTATTGAACTCGGGACGCCAGCCCAGAACACTCTGAATTTTTCGACTATCGGCCGCAAGTGATGAGATATCACCAGCTCGACGAGCAGCTTCTACAACTTCGAAATTCGAACCTGAAACCTGCTTCATCGATCGAATCACATCGCGCACCGAGTACGGCACTCCGTAGCCAACATTGAAAATATCAGATCGCCCGCCGTCAGCAAGGTACGAGAGCGCACAAAGATGTGCAGTCGCCAAGTCTTCAACATGAATGAAGTCTCGAAGACAGGTCCCATCTTTGGTATCGTAATCTGTCCCAAATACAGAAACACCTGTCCGCCTACCTACTGCAGCTTCCGCGGCAACTTTGATCAGATGCGTGGCATTCGGAGTGGCCTGCCCAATTCGAGCATCTGGACGAGCGCCAGCAACGTTGAAATAACGAAGGATCACATAGTTCATTTGATCACCGCTCGCCACCGCAAAGTCCTGCAGTGCGTGCTCACACATCAGCTTCGAATGCCCATAGGGACTGCTCGGACTGGTCTGCGCCTGTTCATCAACAATTCCGGCATTCTGCTCTCCGTACACGGCTGCTGTAGACGAGAAAATAAAACTCTTCACTCCAGCCTTCAGTGCTGCGGAAATGACATGAATCGTGTTGACCGTATTGTTCTCGTAGTACTTTGCCGGGTTCAAAACGGACTCACCGACATCGGTGTTGGCCGCGAAATGCATCACGGCATCAAACGCTGCTCTTGAATCAAACAGGCGCTCAAGACAGACCTCGTCACCAGTGCTGCCTTCAACGAAGGTGCACTCAGAGGGAACCGCCCAGCGGTGACCGGTGCTCAAATTGTCCAAAACAGTCACGTCGTGGCCAGCCTCGACAAGCCGCAAGGCGACGTGTGATCCGATATAGCCAGCGCCGCCCGTCACCAGGATTCTCATGAGCTTCCTCAATTCAGTGACTAGGCTGTCGGCGTCGTCTCTGTTCGGTAAATGCCGTCTTTTCCAAATTCGCCTGGTGCCGCTTCCCATACACGGTGGCGCAATTTCCAAACGCCGTCTTCCCACTTCCAAAGATGGGGCGATCGGAACTTATCCGTGAGCGTGTGGAAGTACTCGCGAGTCATGGTCGGGTCTTCAAACATTTTTGTCGCGACCGGAAACTCGTTTGCCGGAACCGAAAGATACCTGAAGATCTCATCGGCAAACCGCTCTGGCCACTCGCCATCAAAACGCTTCACGAGAGCAACACCCTCATCCCTTGTGATGTCGCCAGAGCGAATCTCTTGAGCAGCATCGTACGTCGCACGTCCAATTCCAAACTTGATGAACGTGGTGTAATAGTGGAAATCATCGATACGATCGTCGATCGAATTGTATTTTGAATAAGTGCCTGGCGTACGCTCAGGCGATGCCTGAAAGCCAATGTTCTCAACGGCATGGTAGTAGCAAGTTTGCGGATGCCATTTGAGATAGTAGCCAAGATAGTGAACCTCAACCGCCTTCTTCTTCAAGAGGTCGGGATCAGCCGGCAAGTAGGGATTCAACTCCGATTCGTGAATACCAAATTGGCTGGTCAAATCCTTGACCGAAACTCCACCAAGATAAACCGACGATTTATCGGCAGAAGAGAAGTAGGCGAAATCGCGCGTCGCTTTCTCTGAATCACCAATCGGATTTCCATACTCCGCTTCGTTCTCGCCAAAGAAGACGAGCGGAATATCAAACATCGCGGCCATCTTTGGCGCCAAGAACTTTTGGCCAAACATAAAGGCCTGGAAAGGATGGAAAATCGTCTCGACCGCCAAACGTGTCAACAGACGGTGAACTCGGCCATTGGGAGTACACAGGTAATTATCAAATCCTGCATGAATCCACGCCTGGTGATTCTTCCAGCCCCAGTCCGTATACACATGCGGCGCCCAAGTCACCGTTAGTGGATTCATTCCATATTTGTACTTCAGCATGTACGCCGCATAGACACTGTCTTTGCCGCCCGATCCGGGAACGAGCACATCATAGCGACCGTCTGTGCGACGATGCTTCGCGAGTAACTCCACAAGCTGCTTTTCGCGTTCATCCCACTTGATCTCATGGTGCTTGCGCTCTGCCAGTCGGCAAGCATCGCAGATTCCCTCTGAATCAAAATTGATCGTCTCTTTCTTCGAGGCCGCCGTGTGCTTGAACTCAACAGCCGAGTTCGGCCGTTGATTGGAAATCACACAGCGCTTACAAAACTTCACTTCCTGCGGAAGCTGATACTTCGTCGCAAGATTGGCGTCGCCCGTGTATGGGCTGTAGTCGATCTTTCCTGGCTTCTTAATAATATCCATTGCTACCCTCGGAGAGTCTTCCGCTGCGACGCGTCGCAGCTGACGGACGTGCTAATACAAGGCTTTGTACATACACCGCCGCGAGGGGCCGTGTCATCTTAAGAGAGCGTACTGAGGCCGTCGCTTCCAAATTCCATCGACAAGGAAGCCCCTATTCTACGGCCGGAGCACCGATCGACCTCAATGGGCGCCCTGATAAATCTAATGAATATCGACATTACGTGCGAAGATTTAGTCGCCTAATGCTGGGATAACCGTCGAATCAACCGTGCAAAGTCGAGTCTTTCATTTATCGCGATAGGCAGTTTGGGAAAGTCGGGACCTCGCGCCGAGAACTACGCTGTCCGGATCCCCCTAAGGTCTCACCAGACCCAACATCAAAATGAACGAAGGCTACGATGTACATGATCACTACCGCGCGCCTCCGAATGCCCGATATTAAACTGGCCGCCATTGCCTAAACTGTCATCCCGTGGTGTTCTTCTTGATCGAGGAATTCAAACATGACAATCAAGGCTCAAGAATGAACCGTAATCTGGGCATCGACCTTTTGCGAGTTCTCTCGATCGGAATCGTCGTTCTCTATCACTACAATGCCCTGGGAAACTTCAGTCTCGACGGTACTCATGCAGTTGTCATTTTTTTTATGATCAGCGGCTACTGCATGGGATTCTCTACTAAAAACAGAACAAGCAGTCAGTTTCTGAAAGCGCGCCTACTCCGTCTTGTCCCGCCGATGTTCATTTGTGCAACACTTTCCACGGCGATCGAGTCCGTTTTCGCCGAAATTCGCCCAGATCGCCTCCACGGCTTAAAAGAATATGCCTCAACACTTATATGCCTTCCATCTGGCAACCTTATCTGTGACCTGTATTCCAACATCGCATACGGACGCGCCTTTACCTACACATACGTCGACGGAGCATACTGGTCTCTACTTGTGGAGATCCGTTTCTACATTCTTTTTTGGTTTCTCACCTACGTCTTACGAACAAAACAGACCGTCTTGATTATTGCCGCACTCGGAATCCTTGGCTCGGTGAATCTGATGAACAACGTACTATCGGAAAGCAATGACTTCATGCC
>JAEUWE010000473.1 GCA_016791465.1 Pseudobdellovibrionaceae bacterium | reverse complement strand
GATCTTCTAAGCAATCCCGACGCCTACACGCCCGAGTGCCTGGCCGAAGATCTTCGCGGAATTCTCGATGATTTGGGCTGGGATCAAGTCATCTTGGTCGGTCATTCTATGGGAGGCCGCGTGGCCTACACATTCGCCGCTCGATATCCCGAACGCGTTCGTGGCCTTGTGATTGAGGACATCGGGCCGAACATGAGTCCCGAAAGCGCTTCGCTCTCATCGCGAGTGCTGCAAACGGTTCCGGTTCCATTTGCATCGAAGCGCGATGCGAAAGAGTGGTTTGAAACGCAGTTTCCGGTTCTCTTTGCCGATCTCCACGATCCTTCTGCCCTTGGAGCTTGGCTCTATGCGAATATAACCGAAAATTCGGAGGGCCAAGCCGTTTGGCGCTTTCACGCCGACGGCATTCGCCAAGCCATTGTTTCGGGCCGAAATCGCGAACGTTGGCAGGAAATTGAGCAGCTTCGCATGCCGACGCTTGTCGTCCGCGGCGAGCTCTCGCACGATCTTCCGCGCGATGTTTTCGAACGCATGCTTCGCTCCAATGAGTTGATACGTGGCGTCGAGATCGCCGGCGCCGGACACTGGGTTCACAGCGAGAGGCACGAACCATTTGTCGCTGCAGTTCGCGAGTTTACCGACTCACTCCGCTAAACTCTCGCTCTCCCCAATTCCGAACTAAGTTCGAAAATGGGCCTGAGCAATTTCTGAACTAAGTTCGGAAATGGGGGCACAGCACTTTTGGCTTAATTTTACGCATAGCATCCAGAACCGCTATTTTGACTCGGGACGATCTGTCCGATAGGTTGCTGCCTGGAAGTTTAGCCTTTTAATATTATGCGTCATATATCTCAGCCATATTTCGAATGTCCGACCAAAGAACGCGAGTTCGTACTTGAGTTCGAGCGGACCTCTTCAGACGCAGCCCAATTCTTTTTCTCTGTTGAGGACTATTGTGAAGTTTACAGAACTGAATCTCTCTCCTGCTCTCCAAGGTGCTATTGATCAACTGGGTTTCCAGGATTGCACACCTGTTCAAGAACAAACCATGCCTTCTGTTTTGGAAGGTAAAGACGTTGCCGGACTTGCGCAAACGGGCACCGGGAAAACGGCGGCATTTTTACTTCCGCTGATGGAGCGTATTCTTCGCGCCGGCGCTGTGAAGCGTGGCGAAGAGATGGCGCCAGAGCTGGCGGCTCGCGCGTTCCCGGACTGGGCGCCGATGAACTTTATCCTTGTTCTGGTTCCGACGCGTGAGTTGGCGGAACAAGTCTACGAGAACGCCGTGAAGTTCGGCGGAGCGGCGGGCCTTCGCGCCGTCTCTGTTTACGGTGGCGTTGGTTACGATAAACAGAAAGATGGTTTGCGCGGAGGCGCTGAGTTCGTGATTGCGACTCCGGGCCGTTTGATCGATCTCTTCAAAGAGAACGTCGTCGATATGAAGCAAGTTCGCGCCATTGTTTTTGACGAGGCCGATCGCATGTTCGACATGGGCTTCAAAGACGACATGAAGTATATCCTGACTCGCGTTCCGAAAGAGCGTCAGTTCATGGTGTTCTCGGCCACTTTGAACCTCGATGTGATGAACACGGCTTATCAATTTGGCGCAAACCCCGTTGAATTCAACGTTTCGCGCGATCAGGCCAAGGCCGAAAATGTTGAGGACAAGATCTTCCACATTGGCCAGGAGGAGAAAGGCGCGCATCTTCTTGCGCTCCTAAAGCTCCACAATCCGCGTCAGGTCATCGTGTTCTCGAACTTCAAAATGAATGTTCCGAGGATCTCGGACTTCTTGAACAACAACGGCTTTCCCGCAGTGGGAATTTCCTCTTTGCTCACGCAGTCGCAGCGCACACGCGTGATGGAGCAGTTCAAAGGCGATAGCGATAAGAATATCATGGTTGCAACTGACGTCGCGGCTCGCGGTCTCGACATCAAAGGTGTCGACATGGTCGTGAACTTTGAACTCCCAGACGATCCCGAGAACTACGTTCACCGCATCGGCCGCACGGGCCGTGCTGGCGCAAAAGGTATCGCTTTCTCGCTGGTCAGCGATCGCGATGTTGATGCTCTTAGCCGTGTTGAAGGCTATTTGAAACATAAGGTTCCAGTCGACTTTATCGACGAAGCGCTGCTCCCGAAGGAGTTCAAAGCGATGTCGGATGATCGTCACGGCAAAGATTTTTCACGTGAGTTTGAAGGTCGCGGTCCGCGTCCAAGTCGCGGTGGTGGTCCTGCTTCAGGTGGTCGTCCCAATCGCGGCGGCGGCAGTGGGGGCGGAGATCGCGGACCACGTCGCGGCGGCCAAGGTGGAGAGGGCGAACGTCCACGTCGCGGAGATCGCAGAGATCGTCGAGATCAGCGCGAAGGTAAAGGCCCGCAAGCGGCCGGAGAGGCCAAACCGCAGACTCCGCTGACACACGGCCCGGGACCTGCGCCTGCACCAGGTGCAGCGCATGGCGGTGGTCCACGCAAACATGCGGGCGGTGGCCCTGGTGGAAAACGTCACGGCGGCGAGCATCGCAAACACGGCGGAGCAAATGGCTCTGACAAGCGCGGTCCAAAACCACATGGCGGTCACAAACATGGCCACAAGCACGGTGGACCGTCGCATCCCGGAAAGCCGGGCGCAAAAGGTTCCATTGGTCAGAAAGTTTCAGGGTTCTTCAAGCGTCTGTTTGGCGCCTAAGCCCATCGATCCAGAATTTCTCAGTCCGCACTCGTGGTAGATGCTTGAGTAAATTGATCAGGCGTCGTGGGTGCGGTGCCATATCGGGCGACAGAAAGAGTCGTCGCAGTACCTTTTTTGTAATCACGCAATAGCGAAGCTGTTCCATGAGGGCGTCATGAATGAGCGACTTCGCGTCTTCGCGTGGTTTCTCTTGTTGGTAGAGCCTCGCCGCATATTCGAGACATGCGCCATAGAGAAGCCGTTTACTTCGGAATGTATAGTAGAGAGAGCCGATGGCGATGTCGGCCTCGGCCGTGATCATTCGGATCGTTGTCCCGTGATAACCGTACTTTAGGAATAAAGCGTGAGCGATCAGTACGACCCGATGGGTATCATGTACTTTCGGACGCCCTCGAAACGACGGAAGTTTTGGCACGGGTTTACCGTCCCAGGTGCGGTCTGGATAAATGAGTGAACGATTGAGAAGTTGATTGAGAGTCAGCATCGCGTCCGATGCTTTGCAGGAAACGGATCGGCTCGGACGGCAATTAAAACTGATATTGCGCGGCGGGCGCGGCCGCCGGCCGGAGTGTTTTTGGTCTGCCGACTTTCCGAACTTAGTTCGGAAAGTGTGGCGGCTGAAAATGGCAGGTCGATCTCAGGAAAATGTCTCTGTGAAATCTGAACTAAGTTCGGAAATGGGAGCGGGCTACCATTCGAAGGTGCGGACGATCGAGTTGCAGGATTTCAGCGTTGCGGAGAAGTCTTGGGTGGTGTCGCGGCAAGTGAGAATAGCGGCGCGTTTTCTCTGTTCGTTGACGAAGACCACTTGTCGCAGCTGCATTTTGGAGTCGCGGTTGAGGAGGTCGATCACATGACCTTTGAGTGTGCCCTGTGAAAACGGCTGTGAGCCGAGAACGTCGAATCCGAAACGAGGGTATTCTTTGACCCAGCGGCTGATGTAGCGGTCGGTGCTCGTGCCTCGGGCGAGACGATCGACGCGAACAGTGAGCGAGGCTTTCGAATTCACGACGGGGTTTCGATAGACGGTGAGAATCGTTTGGTTGCCTGCGGGCGGTGCGGCTTGTAGCCAACCGGAGTCTCCAGAGTGCAGACGAAAGCCATCGGCGGAGCGGAAAAAGCCGAGTTTCGGCGCCAAGAGGCGCGAACTCGACGTGCCGGGGTGGGGCGATGCCTGTGTGGTAGTCGCTGCGGACAAACAAATAGCGACGCAAAATAGGACTGAAAAAAAGCGCATCGTTGCCTCCATGCAAACAGAGCGTTTCCTCGCGGTGCGCGAGGTCCAGTCTTTACGGTAACTTAAAATGTGGTGTTCGCAACATTCTTTTGTTCGCAGGCGGTGCCGGTGGTTGGGCTTTCAAATGGAATACGGCTGATGCTGTAGAGGTCGCCCTGTTTAAGCGTAAAAAATAGCCAGGCGCCGTCGGCAGAAAGGGCGGGCGAGCTCTCGTCGCCGGGAAGTTCGGTGAGCGTGGTGGTGCAGCCCGATTGAATTTCAATGGCGATGAGATTGCGGCCACTGTCTTGTGAGGCGGTGCTGCCGATGAGCCAGCGGCCGGTCGAATCGACAATGGTGTCGTCGATTGTGCTGAGCAAAGGGCCAACAGAGGGGCCGGCTGGGGCTGGCTTAAGGGTGAGAGGGCGAGTGTTTTTTCCTTGTGCCGTGGTAATGGCGACAAGGGGCTCTTTTGTGAATGTCCAAATGATGGATTGACCATCTGGTGTGATCGCCGCTGATTGGACCGGAGGAAGAGTATTATCGGATGGGCGAGTGGGAATCCAAACGCGGTGATTCCCGTTCTGTGTGATGAGGACTCGAAATGTCGTGCTGTCTTTTTCACGTGTCACAATGAGTGCCTGTTTTTGTAAGAGATCGGCCGTGAGCAACCAGGACGATGCGGGATCTTTGGAAATACGTTCGCGATCAAAGAACAAATCGGTAGAGCTGGCGAGCGGTGGTGTCGTACTGGTCGTTGACGGTGTGCCGAACTTGGCAACATAGGAATCGAGGATGCGGCTCGGATGTTTTTCCTGCTCGGATGAGCTTGCGATGACGAGGCGGCCGTGGAGCCAACCAACCGGCTCTGCGTGGCCGGCATCGAAACTGCGTCGTTGCTCGGTGTTGCTCGTGAAGTCGAAAGAGTAAACCTGCCAGCGCGCCGAGCCTGGCTTCAGACTCGAGTATGCAACGACACCGGCTGCCATGGGAATGGGGCGGCGGGCGAGGCCGGCAATGGGAAGACCAATGGCTTTGACGGGTTTTCCGGTGACTGAGTAGGCAGAGCCGGCGAGCTCAATCGGGGCGAGTGTTGGAGCGTTGGCTTGCGGTGAGTGTGTATTGGTGACGTCGCCGGTTTTTGAGACGGGGACCGACTTACAGCTCGATAGAATTGTGAGCAAACTGACAAAAACTATCGATGCAGTGGCGGAGGAGAAGAGCTTCGGCTTGGTCATTTCGTCCTTAGATTGAGCGTCGTATCGATGGCTTTGCGAATGAGGCTCGATGGAATTTTTGCTTTGAGTTTTTGAAGTGGAATCCAGCATTCATTCGCTGATGAAGACTTTGAACGGCTGGAGCGGCCTTGGGCTTTTGCCGGTAGCTCCACGTATATGTCGTGATGAGTGACGGAGCCCCGGAGGTGAAAGCGCTGTGGTTTTGTCTTTTTGAGCGCGACGGTGCCGGGCAAAATCCAATGACCTTTGAGAAAAGGGGCATAGTCATTTTTGATAAGCCGAACGGCGCCTTTTTTAAGGGTGACTTCCGGCTTCCAGTGCCAGATCTCGAGAGAGCGGCGTGGACGGGGAAGCGGCAGGGCACGAGCGGAAAGTTTTCCAGTCTTATGCTGATAGGCGACGCAGGAATTCCGAAGCGGGCAGAGCATGCAGCTTGGGGACTTGGGTGTGCAGATGGTGGCGCCGAGCTCCATCATCGCTTGATTGATATCGCTCGGATCACATTTTTTTTCCGCTGCCCAAGCGTCAGCACGGGCTTGTAGGATTTTTCGTTCGGCCGGTTTCCACCACTCGGATCGGCGTCCCTCGATACGACTGATGACGCGAATCACATTGCCGTCCAGTACACCGACGCGCTCGCCGAAAGCGAGACTCGAAACGGCGCGCGCGGTGTAGTCGCCAAATCCGGAATATTCGAGTAGCTCCACGTGCGTTTCTGGGAATGCGCCGCTGTCGGTAACTTTCTTGTCAAGCGCTTGGGCGGCACGATGCAGGTTGCGCGCTCGCGAATAGTATCCCAGTCCGGCCCAGTACTCGAGCACGTCCTCGACGGAGGCGGCGGCGAGTGTCGCGAGCGTCGGAAAGCGGTTCATGAATCGATCGTAGTAGGGAATGACGGCGGCAACGGTGGTTTGCTGAAGCATGACCTCGGAGATCCAAATACGATACGGATCGCGCGACGTGCGCCATGGCAACGTGCGGCGAACTCCTTGGTACCACTCGACAAGGTCTTCAATAAACTTCGGCGTCTCACTCGGCATCACGTTTGAGACTTTAGCGAAGACGGCGCGCACCTGTCATTGCGGAAGAAATGATTTGTGCTAGCGTATCGGCATGGCGAATAAGTTTGTGCCGGTTTCGGGCCGTGAAATGCCGCGTTTTTCGGGAATTAAAACGTTTTTCCGCATGCCGCACGTTGAGCCGGTGTCGGATTACGATGTCGGGATTGTCGGCGTTCCATTTGATGGAGGCTCGAGCTATCGCACGGGGCAGCGGTTTGGCCCGCTTGGTGTACGCGAAGTGTCATCTCTCGGTCGAGTGTTTCACTGGGGCCGCATGCAATCGTTCACTGAGAAAATTCGCGTGGCCGACATTGGCGATATTCCGATTGTGCCGGTGGACCTTGCGAAGTCCTATCAGCGCATCGAAGATTTTTACGATAAAGTTTTGAGCGGGAGTTCGCGCCGCCTCATCGCTGTTGGTGGAGATCACTCGGTGACACTGCCGATGCTTCGCGCTGTTCGAAAGAGCGTCGGAAAACCAGTGCGCGTGATTCACTTCGACGCGCACATGGACACTTATCCCGCGGCTTGGGACTGTGAGTATCATCACGGCTCGTTTCTTCGTCACGCCGTTGAAGAAGGGCTTGTCAATGCAGCGGGCTCACTGCAGATCGGCCTTCGTGGTCCACTCGCTGGGCGCGATGATCTCGACTTCATTCAAAAGCACGGTTTGCGAGTTGCGCAAGTCGACGACATTCGCCGCGGCGCTGGCGTGTCAGACTTTATCAAGACGCTTCCTGATTTTGGCGATGATCCAACCTATATCACCTTCGATGTTGATTGCTTGGATCCGGCGTACGCGCCCGGGACCGGTACACCTGTTCCCGGAGGGCTCACCACGTACGAGACTCAGCAGATTCTCCGCGCTCTCCGCGTGAAGAGACTTGTTGGTGCCGATGTTGTCGAAGTGTTGCCTGCCTATGACTCAAGCGAGATCACTCAGCTTGCGGCCATGGACACGCTGTTTGAAATTTTAGGATTGATGGTGGGATCCACCCGCTAAACGAAAGGGACTTTGATGAAAAACGTATTGGTTATGATGAGTTTGGTTTTGGGAATGGGTTTTGGCGTTCAGGCATTTGCCGCGGACGAAGCGGCGTCATCGGCAACGACGGCAACTGCAGAGGCAGGAGCGGCGACGACAGATGCGGCCGCAGCTGCGGATACAGCGGCGACATGCATGAAAGATGGCAAGGCCTGTGATCCGGCAACATGTCCATATGCGAAAAATAGCGAGGCATGTCCGCACGCAAAAGATGGCACCTGCCCGCACGCAAAGGACGGCAAAGCCTGCCCGATGGCGGACAAGGCCGGAAAGATGAACGGAAAAATGAGCAAAAAAATGGCGAAGATGCATAAGAAAATGCACGGCAAAATGAAAGCCGACGCTGCTGCCGCTGCGACTGACAAAGCCGCCGATGCTCCTACTGAAAAGAAATAGTGGAGAATCGCCTGACTTGAGATTTTGTTAACGGTGTGCCCGAGGCTTGAAGTGAAGCGCTCGGGCATTAATTTAAGATTGAGGCCTATCGGAATGACCGGGCGCCAGCTTCTAGTTTGTGTATTTGCATTAGTTCTCATAGGCGAGCGATCAGGGGCCCAGCTTTCGTTTCTTCCGATCTCGTCGCGTGAAGGTTTGACGGCAAATACTTCGGTCGCCCGTTCTCGCTCGTCACTGGCGCCGTTGTCCAACCCAGCTTCGAGTGCGGCGCGCGGCGAAGATCAGCAGGATTCTGAAATCTCAATCTCTTCCAATCTCTATATGCTCACGATGGTTGAATCTCGAGGCGGGTCAGATAAAGGATCGTTTCGATCTGGTTACTCGTCGATTCCAACCTCATTGGGAGGAAGGCGAACATTTGGTCGCATGCAGGCGACATTTGGACTGTACCAGTCGGAGCGCTATGTCTTTGACTATCGTTATCCGCTTTCACTGGCGAGGATGAAGGCTGATCTTGACGTGAGCCACGCCGCTGTCGCCGTCGGAATGAAAGAAGATGGATTTCGCTGGGGCTTTGCGATGTGTGCGACGACATACCAGCTTCACATCGATTCTCAATCGGCAGCGGCGAGTTCGTCTCAGTCCGGCTCGGTCTATTATTCGTGGGAGGAGCGGACGCGCACGGATCTTTCGTTCTCGTTGGGTGCCATACTCGATTTGGATGACGGAATTTCGATCGGCCTTTCGGTTCGAAGCCCGAGCGTGGAGCTCATGAGTCGTGATGAGGGGAATCGTGTGATGGCGACAGTCAGTCCGAGCGCCTCTGCCTCGACGATTTCAATCGAGGGATTGAATAGCTCAAATCAGCTGCTTGGAAATGGTGTTGAAGGTATTGTTGGGTTTTCGATCGACGGAAGCTCTCACCGGCTGAGTAGTGAGATTGCATTTTTTGAGAATCGAGGAAACAGCATGACCGGCGTCGGCGGAGAGGTACTCGTTCGGATTGGCGATGAGTATCGCTACTCGGATTCAACGAGACTCATTGCGGGCCTTGCGTTTGGGGTTGCCGATGCGCTTGGACACGACATTTCGGCTCGTCGCAAGACGGTTCCGGTGACGGCGACAGTGGGGGCGGAACTTCGAGTTGCTGAAGATAAAGTCTTTACGGCGGGCCTTTTTCACAACAACTTCATCGATTGGGAAATTGAAGATGACGGCCGGTTTCCGTACTCGGTGCCGGTTCGCGGCGGGATGATCCTTGCCGGAGCATTGGAATTCTAAAAAACTCTGGCTATTCCCAAATCGGCCTATCTCTCCCTAGCCCATTTCCGAACTAAGTTCGAACATGGGTTAGGGGGATTTTCCGAACTAAGTTCGGACAATGGGGGGGGTGAATCGGGGGCGACTAACTGAGGAGGGAGGCGGCTTTGGTGAGGGCGGCGCTCGCTTTGTCGAGTTGGTCGCCGGCGCCTTGGGCGAAGTCTGGTCGACCTCCGCCGCGTCCGCCCATCTCTTTTGCGACTTCGCCGAGAATCTTTCCGGCGTTGAGAGCGCCGACGAGGTTCTTTGAAACCGAAACGATGATTGGATGCTTGCCGCCGCCGGCGCCATCCGGACCGCGGCCGATCAGGCAAACGACGCCTGAGCCGATTTTGTCGCGCAGCTGGTCGGCGACTTTTGCGAGCACGTCGCGGTCGTCGATTTCGAGGCTTGCGCCGACAAATTTGCTGGCCGTGCCCTTCGAGTCAAACGCACGTGCTTCGCGAGCAAGGGCGTCCACATCGATGGCAGAGCCTTTGAGTTTTTTGATTTCGCGCTCAAGCTCTTTTACTTTTTCTTTCATGCCTTCGATGTAGGTGGCGAGCGGAGCCTGCGTGCCGGCGACTTCGCGTGCGTGGGCCGCTTCGTCGGCGGCGACAAGCAGGTGGCGAAGAGCGCGGTCGGCGGTTGTGGCCTCGATGCGGCGAACACCGGCGGAGACGCCACCTTCGGACAGAATTTTAAACAGACGAATGACCGATGTGTTGGTGACGTGTGTGCCGCCGCAGAGTTCGGTTGAGAAGCCGCCCATTTTGATAACGCGGACTCGGTCGCCGTATTTTTCGCCGAACAGTGCCATGGCGCCCATGTCCATCGCGTCGGCGTGTGACATCTCGCGCGCGTCGACTGGCGTGGCTTTGCCGATCTCGAAATTCACCATTTCTTCGATGCGGTGAAGTTCTTCGCGTGAAAGTGCTTTGCCGTGAGTGAAGTCAAAGCGGAGGCGCTCGGAGTCGACCAAGCTTCCTGCCTGAGTGACGTGGGTGCCGAGCACCTTGCGAAGAGCGGCGTGCAGCAAG
>JAEUWE010000469.1 GCA_016791465.1 Pseudobdellovibrionaceae bacterium | reverse complement strand
TGGTGTTGATGTTGAGATTAAGCTTTCTCAGATTTAATTTTGAGTTTTTTTGACCCCTGAATGATTAAAGGGAGAGGTAGGAAATGACGGAGACCGGTGAACAGCAAGTAACCGCTGCCCCAGCAGGAGACGCCAGTGCGTCTGCCTCGGGAGTCAAGTTGCGTGGGCTGTTTTTGAAGAAGGTCGGCATGACGTCGGTATACGGCGATGCCGGAGAGATGATCCCCGTGACAGTCCTCAAGATGGAGCCATGGGTAGTTTCTCAAGTTAAAACAACTGAGAAAGACGGATACTCAGCGGTTCAGATCGCGAGTGGCGCTAAGCGGGCAACACGTTCGACAAAGTCAGAGCGTGGCCACCTCGCTAAGGCGGGTTTTGAAAATGGAGCGCAGTACGTGCGTGAAGTTCGTCAAGACTCTGTTGATGGCTTGACGGTTGGTTCGCAAGTCGCGATCGACAGTTTGGTAAAAGGCGACGTTGTTCGCGTTACTGCGACTTCGAAAGGTAAGGGCTTTGCTGGTTCTGTGAAACGTCACAACTTCGCGGGCGGCCCTGCTGCTCACGGATCGAAGTTTCATCGTCAACCAGGTTCGAGCGGTAACCGTACATGGCCAGGACGAGTTATGCCTGGTAAGCGATTCCCCGGACACCTCGGTGATGAAACAGTGACTGTTCGCAATGTCCATATCGTTGATGTTCTTCCTGAGGAGAGCGTGATTTTGGTTAAAGGCCCAGTGCCTGGAGCCCGTCACTCCCTCGTCAAATTGGTGAAGGAGTAAATCATGGCGACAGTCGCGGTTTATAATTGGGATAAGAAAAAAGTAGGCGATGTCGAGCTTCCCGGTTCTGTTTTTGAACAGCCGGTTCGCAAAGACCTTCTTCACACTGTAGTTCGCTGGCAGTTGGCTTGTCGCCGTCAGGGAACTTCGATGACAAAGACCAAAGGTCTTGTCTCGGGTGGTGGTAAGAAGCCGTTTAAGCAAAAAGGTACTGGTGGAGCTCGTCAGGGTTCTAGCCGTTCGCCGCTCATGCCGGGTGGTGGTACTGCTTTCGGTCCATTGCCACGAAGCTATGCATACTCGCTTCCGAAGAAGGTTCGTCAGGCTGGCTTGCGCAGTGCGCTTTCTCTGCTTGTTAAAGAAGGCCGTCTTCATGTTGTCGAGAAGCTGGATTCGGCTGGTAAAACCAGTGAATTGGCAAAGCGCCTGAAGGGCTTTGGCGTTGAGAAGACTGTTCTTCTTGATGGTGCTGCTGATGCAATGATGTCGCGTGCTGCTCGCAACCTGCCGAAAGTTCGTTACTACGGCGTTGAGGGTTTGAACGTTTACGATCTTCTTAAGTTTAACCACGCTCTTGTTTCGAAATCTTCGATTGCGAAGATTGTCGAGCGCTGTGGTGTGGAGGGCTGAAATGTTTGAAGTGATTAAGAAGCCCCTTGTTTCGGAAAAGAATGCGGCTCATGCCGAGGACCTTGGTGTTTATGCATTCGAGGTTCAGTTGGACGCCTCTAAGCCTGATATCCAAAAGGCGATTGAGACAGCGTTCAACGTTAAGGTCGAAAGCGTTCGCACGATGGTTTGTCGCGGAAAGTACTTCCGCAAACAGGCCAAACTGGGAGCTCCGAAGACCTGGAAAAAGGCGCTCGTTAAGCTGAAAGCTGGCGAGAAGATTTCGATTTTTGAGGGGGCATAAACATGGGAATTAAAGTCTATCGTCCCCGTAGCCCAGGTCTTCGCCAGCGCACGGGATCGGATTTTTCTGAGATTACAAAGACGACGCCAGAGCGTTCGTTGACGGAACCATTGCGCCGCAAGGCGGCTCGTAACAATACGGGCCAGATCACAATCCGCCACCAGGGCGGAGGTCACAAGCGTCGTTATCGTGTCATCGATTTCTGTCGTTCGAAGTTCGACGTTCCGGCAAAAGTCGTTTCAATTGAATACGATCCAAACCGGACAGCACGTATTGCGTTGCTCAACTATGTTGATGGCGCGAAGGCCTACATCGTCGCTCCAATCGGTCTGAATGTTGGCGATACGGTGTTGGCGAGTGCTTCTGCGGATATCAAGCCAGGCAACGCGTTGCCTTTGGCGCAGATTCCGACGGGAACAATCATTCACAATATCGAGATGCGCCCAGGAAAAGGTGCACAGATTGCTCGCGGGGCGGGTGTCGGTGCGACTCTGGTTGCGAAGCTTGGTCAGTATTGCCAGGTTCGTCTTCCAAGTGGTGAGGTTCGTCAGATTTTGTCGACTTGTGTCGCTTCGGTTGGCCAAGTTGGAAACACTGACAATGAGAACGTCAGCATTGGTAAGGCTGGTCGCAATCGCTGGAAGGGCAAACGCCCATCGGTTCGCGGTATGAAGATGAACCCTGTCGATCACCCGCTCGGTGGTGGTGAAGGCGTGGGTAAAGGTCATCACCCGGTTACGCCGTGGGGTCAGCCTTGCAAAGGCTATAAGACTCGTCATAACAAGCGTACCGACAACATGATCATTAAGCGACGCAAGTAAGGAGTTCGCTGTGGCACGTTCGATTAAAAAAGGACCATTTGTCGACCATCACCTGATGAAGAAGATCCAGGTGGCGATCGAGAAAAGTGACAAGAAGATTATTAAAACTTGGTCGCGTCGTTCGACAGTTCTTCCTGAAGCGGCAGGATTGTCATTCGCGGTACACAATGGTCGGAAGTTTGTTCCGGTTTATGTGACGGACCAAATGATTGGGCACAAGTTCGGAGAGTTCGCGCCAACGCGCACATTCCACGGACATGCTGAGAAGAAGGCGGCTGCGGCCGCTCCGAAGAAATAAGGGCGGTGAAGTATGGAAATTAAAGCCTATCTTCGAAATGCAGGAGTCGGATGCCAGAAGGCGCGCATCCTTGCGGACTTGGTTCGCGGTAAAGATGTCAACGAGGCGATTCGCATCTTGACGTTCATGCCGCAGAAGCCAGCTGCAATGCTCAAGAAACTTATCGAATCGGCTGTTGCAAACGCCGAACAGAAGAAGGTTGTCGATGTCGACAATCTTTATGTGAAACACGTGTCTGTTGATATGGGCGCTTCTTTGAGCCGGTTCCGTCCGCGCGCACAGGGCCGTGCCACTCCGATTCGTCGGAAGAGCAGTCACTTCAACTTGGTACTCGACGAGAGGTAGGGTGAATGGGACAGAAGGTTAACCCAATTGGGCTTCGAGTTGGCGTCATTCGCACGTGGGATTCGCGTTGGTATGCAAAAGGACCAACGTACATTGAGAACCTCCATGAGGACTTCAAACTGCGTAAGTATCTTCAGGAAAAACTGAAGCATGCGGGCATTGCGAAGATCGAAATGGAGCGCGCGGCGAAGAAGGTGAAGGTTATTATTCACACTGCTCGTCCGGGCGTTGTAATTGGCAAGAAGGGTGCGGGAATCGATCAGCTGAAAGCTGATGTTCAGCGCCTGACTCCCAATGAAGTGTTTGTCAGCATTCAAGAGGTTCGTAAGCCAGACATTGATGCTCAACTTGTTTCTGAGAATATTGCTCAGCAGCTTGAGAAGCGTATTTCTTGGCGCCGTGCTCTTAAGAAGGCGATTGCTGCAGCGATCCGCGGTGGCGTTCGAGGTATTAAGGTTCAGGTTGCTGGCCGTCTTGATGGTGCGGAGATCGCGCGTACTGAGTGGTACACCGAGAAGAGCGTTCCGCTTCATACACTTCGGGCTGACATTGACTACGGTGTTTCTCGCGCAACAACGGCGTACGGAATTATCGGCGTTAAGGCATGGATCTATAAAGGCGATATCATGACTCAGCGAGAGGCTGAGGAGGCGAAACGTGCTAAGTCCTAAGAGAACAAAGTACAGAAAGAGCTTTAAGGGCCGTCGCAAAGGTTTTGCGAGCCGTGCAAACTTTGTTGCATTCGGAGACTTCGGTCTGCAGGCAGCAGAAGATTGCGCGCTGACTTCACGTCAAATTGAGGCGAGTCGTATTGCGATTAGCCGCTCAGTAAAACGAGGCGGCAAGGTTTGGGTTCGTGCATTTCCGCACAAGCCGGTATCGAAGAAGCCGGCAGAAGTTCGAATGGGTTCCGGAAAAGGTAACCCTGAATTTTGGGTAGCGGTTGTAAAGCCTGGGCAGGTAATTTTTGAAATCAATGGTGTTACTCGTGAGCAGGCGTTAGAAGCATTCCGCTTGGCTGGTCACAAGTTGCCGCTAAGAACCAAGTTTTTGGCGCGGGAGTAGAAGATGTTGTTCTCCGAGTTGGCGGGTTTGACCGCAAAGGACTTGAATAAAAAGAAAGTCGAGCTTCGCTCTAAGCTTTTCGAAGCAAGAATGAAGAACTCACTTGGGCAGCTGGCAAATCCGATGGTTATTCGCGAGGCGCGGAAAGACATCGCGCGCATCAACACTGTGCTTGCGAAGCTCGGAAAAACAGCCGCTCCCGCTGCGAAAACCGTAGCGAAGAAGGTTTCGAAAGCTGCTGGAACAAGCAAAAGCGTTGCGAAAAAATCGCCACGTGTGAAGAAAGGGTAATGGGCCATGAATAGCACTGAAACAGCTGGACGTGGGCGCCGTGTAGAAGTTGTTGGCGAAGTTGTCAGCGACAAAATGCAGAAGACGATTGCGGTACAGATCTTCCGTATGGTTCGCCATAAGAAGTACGGAAAGTTCATGCGTCGCAGCTCGATTTTCAAAGCGCATGATGAAAAAGGCGAAGCAAAGGCAGGCGACGTTGTTCGTATCGTACACACTCGTCCGCTGAGCAAAACAAAGCGCTGGACGCTGAAAGAGGTTCTTCAAAAAGGACGTCGTACGGCTGAGGTGAACGCATGATTCAGATGCAGACGCGACTTCGTGTCGCAGACAATTCGGGCGCAAAAGAAGTTATGTGTATCAAGGTTCTTGGCGGTTCGCAGCGTCGTTACGCTTCGGTTGGCGATATCATTGTTGTATCGATCAAAGAAGCGATGCCGAACTCGAAAGTCAAAACTGGTGATGTAGCGAAAGCAGTCGTCGTACGGACGAGCCGCAAGGTTCGCCGTCCAGATGGCACATTTATTCGAT
>JAEUWE010000452.1 GCA_016791465.1 Pseudobdellovibrionaceae bacterium | reverse complement strand
ACGTTCCAAACTACGCCTCTGCCACGGCAGGTGATGCCGACAGCTTCCCACCTCTCAAACTCGTGTTTGTCGTCGACAACTCCGGCACCATGCAGATCAACCAGGTCAATCTCTCCAAGGCCTTTGATCGCATGTTTGCCGGTGCGAACGTCAACAACCTCGCACCCTTTGATACTTCCGCTTTTCTGATCAGCACCGCCCAATACACTCCAGGCAAGGGAGAGTCTGCCTATTCACGTGTTCCATCGCAGGCAGCAGAACTCTTCTCGCAGCTCGATCAGACACAAATGGCTGTGCACCGCGGAGCAGCTCTCAGCGGGCAAATCCCCGGCGACCTCGCTGGCTTCGGGCTCAAAACTGAATCGACCTCTGACCGCACAATCAATAGCTTCTATCCCGCACCCGTTGCTCTTTTCCCTTCAAATGCCACCTCTTATACCGCTCACAAACCGCGAAATGCTTCTGTCGCTGACTTCTCGCGCGACTTCAATGAACGTCTGGCGCTGCTAAACCCGACACTGTCTGCAGTTGACCCGGTAACAAAGCGTGGCGTGATGGACGATATCATCGATAAAGAAAGCGGCCTTTGCGCGCTTGCCCGCGTCTTAAAAAACAACAAAGGCCTGCTCAACCCTGGCGACCTAACAAGTATCATCGTGGTCTCTGATGAAAACGACCAGGATCCTTCGGGTCGCGCTTGTGTTGAAAGCTACATCGACGCGAAAGGCAACGTCGACTACGTCGATGGTCGCTGCGAGATGCCGCAAACGACGTTGTCTTATCGTGCTGATATCACAAACCCCACGTTTGCGAAGTGTCGCGTCGACTTCCAAAAAGGCTTTTCCTACAAGATCGACTACAAGCTCCCAACAACGAATGTCTCTTACCAAACAAAGTCGATGAAATACGACCAGCTGCAGACAAACGTCGGCTACTGGAAATCAGAGCAGCGCTACGAGCAGCGCAAAACAAGTGTGGCCTACTACACATCTAAAATGACTTACGACGCCGTTGAAACAAACGTCGCCTACTATACAAAATCACCCACCTATGAAATTCCGCAAACGAGTGTGAAGTACTTCACCGAAGTCGAAGACTGCGTCATTCGCGACGGTGCAAAAACCAACTGTAAATACACGTACCCAAGTTCGACTGCTGTTCTAACCGGAGACTTCGGAGCAAATTGCGACGCTTTTGTAGCCGGCAAATTGCCGTCGGGCGCACTTTACAATAACGCGAGCTACAAACCCGTTTGCTCACTCACGACTCCGATCGCAAAAAGCGGCGCATGTGATCCAAACGACACATCCATTCGCAACTGTAATCAAAATTACTCCGCACCAAAAACCGTTAAACTCAGCGGAGCGGTCACATCGACTTGCGATGCTTTCGTTGCTGGCCGTCTCCCCAGCGGAGGTCTCTATAACGACGCTGGTTACAAGCCCTCGTGCGGAACCATTGTTCTCACTGCCAAAACAGGCACGTGCAGTGTGAACGACACTGACAAACAAAACTGTCAAACCGTCTATACAGCGGCCGCAACACCCGCTGTTCTCAACGGCACTCCGGGCGCAAAGTCATGCTCAGACTTCGCCGCTGGCAAGCTTCCTTCTGGCGCTGTTTACTCAGTGAGCGGTTATCTGCCCACATGTACTGAAACTGCCTCCGTTACGGTCGCCGGTGCTTGTACGGGTCCCGACAACGACAACATCAAGAACTGTCGCACAGTCTACCTTGGCCCCTATACAGCGACGCTCAAAGGTCGCCCTGATGGCACTGGCTGCGAGAACACCTTCAAATCGAAACTTCCCGCTGGAAGCGTTGTCGGAAATTCGACCTATCCCATCACCTGCGCCGACGGCCCGACTCTCGCCAACCAGACCGGCAGCTGCCTGACAACCGATCCGAACGTCGCGAACTGTCAGACCGTCTACAGCAGCCTTTTGACCAAGAATCTTGAAGGGGCGCCGGCTGGCGGCAACTGCGCAGGCTTCGTCCTGAACCGCCTTGGCTCAGGTGCTGTCTACACCGATCCCGGACACGAACCAACGTGTGCTTCCGGCAACGATCTCGATCGATCAGTCTCCGGCGATCAGAGCTACGCCTCTTGGCCGACATTTAACCCGGCCGTCGGCGACAACTGTTCCGATGCTGTACGCAACTCTCTCGTGACCTCGCGAGCGCTCAATGTATCAGCTGGCACGACACCGGTTTGCAAAGTCACAGCGCTCTTGAATGACACGACGACTCTGTCAGACGCAACGAAAGACCTTGGCTGCTCCGTCGCGGCTTGGCAGAACGTCTGCGATAGCTCGGGCGGAGCAAAACGCGGCTGCATGCCGACCGATATCGCAGCTGGTGCGAAGTATGAGTCGAACACGACTGTGAAAACACTCGAAGGCTCATTCACATGCGACACGCCATGTGCGCAAACGAACTTCTGCAAAACGAGCAGCGGCACTGTCGGCGACAACCACTATGCTTGTTCGACCACACCGGCAGCGAATGTCGTAAAATCGACATTCGTGCTCGAGCCTGAGTCGAACAAAATGACGTGTGGTACCGGACAAACTCGCGTGGTTACGCGCGGCCCATATCGCTCAAACGAATCGGCGACAACTTATGTCGCAGGTTCTCGCTCCGAGCTGAACGAGCCCGGCGCCCTTGTGAACTACATCGTCGACCGCAGTCGTGAGCTATTCAACTCCGCCTCCCCGGTGGTGTCCGTGTTCGTTCGCCAAAGCGGCGATCCGCTCGGCATCAACGGCAGTATCGGAACCAACTACAATCAGTTGGCCGACATGCTTGGCGGAAAAAAACGCTCAGTCCTTTCGTCATCAGCTGATTACGCTTCAGCTCTTGAGGACCTGAGCGCCGAGATCCGCGTCCGTCTCAATCGCTCAGTGAACTTCAAAGGTGTACAGAGCGATCAAAAGATCCGCCGCGTCTGGTTCCGCGCAAAAGGCGCCACCGACTGGGGCGCGCCGGTCGACAAAGTCTGGTGGTCCGCAAGTGGCGGAACCATCACCATCGACGCGAACTTCAAGTTCAGCTACGGTGATGAGTTCAAGATCGAATACTGGTGAAAATAAAAGAGCGCTCCCTCACCGGAGCGCTCTTTCCGTTTGGGGATGCGGCATGCTGATGGCCGTGCACGCAGGCCATACGGCTTCTACGCAATGATCGACACCATACAGGAACTCCCTACAAAGCGGAAGCTCACTGGACGGGAAAGAAGTAGTTGTAATCAATATCCGAGGCTTGAATACCATCGCGACATTTCTATCTCGATCAGGCCTAGAATTGGTCCATCGCCTTGGGCGATCTGAATCCCCATATTCACTCCTGGAATGCCCAATGTGAATTCGGGGCGACAAGATGGCGATATGACTCCGCCGTTAGCACTTGTTCCCTTGTCACAAAAAAGTCCGGCCCCGAAGAGGAACGATGCGTAACCAGTTCCAAACAATTTGAATGCCCGCATTCGACCAAAGTACCATTCAAACTCGCGATTAAAATCAACCGCCGTCCCGATTCCTAGTTCAAATCGCTCGGCATATCGAAACGAAAGGCCTATGGTCGGAAAAACCGAAGCGGAAAAACTTCTTTCGGTTCGGTAGCCAGCACCAAGACTCGTATAAAGCTTTGATTCAGCCTCAGTCCAAGGCAATTCAGGATCATTTCCAACATTTGACCGACTTATGCGAATGTTCGTTTCTCTGAGCGCCGGTCCTCCGGCAAAAAAACCGACAGTTTCAAACTTGGGAAATTGATACGGATCTGGCCCAAACTTCGACATGACTCCAACAATTTCCCCTTTTTTGGTTATTAGCCCCCCTCCAGAGTTACCTGGCTGAACACGGATCGATACCGCAAGCTCACTCTCATTGAGCCAAAGCGGCCTCCCCGTTGAGAGACGAAAGGAAGACGTCGACAACGCGAACGGATTGTACGGATTTTCGGTTTCTATCGGGTGACCAACAGTCGCAACGATCTCATCGTCCACGTCGGCCGGATCCTCTTTAATTCGAATGGCCGTGTCGTTCGGCTCAGGAGCTACTTTAATAACCGATATATCTGCATTCGGATGGTTGAAAATCAGCGAGGCAGACACAAAATTCTCAGGTGTAGCAAACCGGCTCACTTCAATATTGAGACCTGAATAAACACAATGGGATGCCGTCAGAACCATAGCGGGCCTGATGAAAACACCAGAGCATCCGGGCATACCATAGCTTCGAACTTTGACAGTTGCATGCTTGAGCTGTTCTGAAACATCGACTGGGAAATTATACGGCGTCCAAGGTCTGGATGAACAGCCCGTCAAAAAAGCGAGCATGAGGAGACTGATCTCTCGGACGAATTTCATTGAGAAGTCGTCTACGTCCTCGAACTCGACGACTCAATAGCTTGAGTCGATTTGGTAAATATTATTCTTAAACCCTTGCTTCAAGTGCTCGATCCAATCCTAAATCCGATGCCTTCGCGACCAGTAGCCCTCGACAATTCTCCGTCGTGGGCGACGAACGACGTACGCAGAGTTTTTAAGAAAACGCCTGCACCACGCATCGCCATCGCTCTGGCCTTAACATCTGCGAGCGCGGCGGCACCGCACCATCGGCCTCGAGCTGATTTAAGACATGATAATCTTTGACGACATTGTAGTCGCGGCCCCAAGCGATCAAGCGAGTGAATGGACGCGAATTCCAAAAGCCCTGCCTTGAGCCTGCATCGCGTTTAAATCCTAGAGCCCGCGCAATTCCACCGGTGATGCCGGAGATGAACCCCTTCCACATGAACTGCTTCGAGAGTTTTAAAGTGATGTGCAGGTGATTTCCGGCATTCACAATGCGGTAGACGCGAACTCCGTGTTTGCGTGCGAGCTTTGTGATCACCGCTCGTACGACAGTGTCATATTTCAGGAGCGATCTTGCCCCACGCGCCTGGTCGCTTCTTAGAACAAGGTGCATCGCCTCTTTTGTAGCGCGCGGTCGCCGCTGGCGGGCGGCACGTGTTGTTCGTTTGCCCGGAGCGAAGGCGCGCTGTTCTTTCGGAAATCCATGAAAGGAGGGTTGTTTTCTGCTCATTTCGTGGCCGGATTCAATTCTGAAGTGCACGTCTGGCACAAATAAATTGAGCCAGATGCAGACCCTATTTCAAACTCTTCTTACCACAGGAGAATTTGATGAAAGGGTATCGTCATCTGACTCAACGACAGCGGTTTATCATTCA
>JAEUWE010000183.1 GCA_016791465.1 Pseudobdellovibrionaceae bacterium | reverse complement strand
TAAGTACCACTTTGATACTCAGGATTCACCAATGATCGCTGATAGTCATAGAGCGCAATAGCGCCCTCTGGCAAAATGGCATCAATCGATAAGTCGTACCGCTCGAATACAGGCAAGTGCCCTATCGGAGCCAAACTGCCCCGCAACACCAATTCTCGCTTCTGCCCCGCCCTCTCGCGGGTGGAGTAAATAAACGTGAAGCGTCCCTCACTGTGAAGTGCATTAAAAACGTGCTCAATAAATGCGTTGAGACTCAGCCGATCCGCGTAGGCGTCTGGCTGCAACGACCGAAAATCAAAGATCGAGAAATAGGGCATGCCGGTCCAACGACGCAACCCAAAACAAAAACGAGGAAGAGCATCGACATAGCAAACATGCAGTTCGCACCCACCTGGCGCTTGCGCGTCGCTGTCCTGATATTTTTTTAGGCCGATCTGTAGTGTCGGATCAGCCGCAGTCAACTCCCGGAGCGCACTCTCGACCTCGCGACCGATATCGGAGCTCCATTCACGAACAATGTGATACGTCGCTTGTCTCATCATTGGCGTTCAGCGTAGCGCAATCTCGCGGGACATGTAAGGACGAGTTGACCGTCCGAGGCAGGTTGTTTCTACTGTTGAGACAGATATCAACCGTCGAGCGAGAAGGAATACTTTGGAAAGCAGCAGCAGCCAAGAATTCATCCAGCATCTCATCAATGGCATCAGTCTCGGCAGTATCTACGCCCTCATTGCCCTGGGCTACACCATGGTCTACGGCATCTTGCAGCTTATTAACTTTGCACATAGCGAAGTCTACATGGCCGGTGCCTTCGCCGCATTCTATGCAAGTCGAAGTCTCGGACTCGACCAACATCCAGGCGTCGGCGCACTTATTGTGATTCTTGCAGCCGCAGTCGCCGCCTGTTCGATTCTAGGTGTCACCATTGAACGTCTCGCCTACCGCCCTCTTCGCAAATCACCCAAGCTCAATATCTTGATCACAGCCATCGGGGTTAGTTTGCTCCTGCAATTCTCGGGGCAGATCATCTTTGGCGCTGATCCTAAACTTTTTCCTGAGGTCATCAAGGACGTCGTCTTGTTTGAGATCGGCGGTGTCGATGTTCGCTCGATGGACGTCACAATTTTAGTCATCGGCACACTTTTTATGACAGGCCTGCATTTTCTCGTTCATCACACAAAGATGGGAACAGCAATGCGCGCCGTCAGTTCCAACGGTGGAGTCGCTGCATTGATGGGGATCAACGTCGATCGCGTGATCTCGTTCACATTTATCATCGGCTCTTCGCTCGCCGGAGTCGGAGCGGTTCTTGTCGGCCTGAAGTATCCAAAGATCGATCCGCTCATGGGAACGCTCATCGGCATCAAGGCGTTTGTGGCGGCTGTGCTTGGCGGAATTGGCAGCCTTCCGGGCGCCATGCTGGGCGGTGTTTTGTTGGGGCTTTGCGAAGAGATGGTCGTCGCCTACTTCTCCAGCACATATCGAGACGCATTGGCATTTGGAATTCTCATTCTGATTTTACTGTTTAAACCGGCGGGCCTGCTCGGCTCACTCCAAAGAGAGAAGGTTTAACCGATGACACTCACCGATCGCGCGGCGCGCATTCGATTTTTCAAAAGCCTTCTGAGTCCGACTCTCACCATCCTGGGTATGGTCGGCGTTGGCATCGCACTCGACATTATTACAAATGCCTACGTGCAATTCGTGATTCTACTGATGATCGCCAATACGGTCATGGCGACAAGTCTCAACTTGGTCAGCGGATTCACGGGACAGTTCTCACTCGGGCACGCCGGCTTCATGGCTGTCGGCGCGTATGTTTCGGCCTGGCTCGCGATGCATCCTTCTCTCTCTGGAGCACCAGATCTTCTCAAATACCTTTTGCTTCCGATCGCCTCAGGCCTCGCAGCCGCCGCCGCAGGCTACGTCGTTGGATTGCCATCCCTTCGATTGCGTGGCGACTATTTGGCCATCGTCACTCTCGGTTTTGGCGAAATCATTCGCGTCGTCATTTTGAACTCACCTGCTATCGGCGGTGCGCGTGGACTCTACGGAATTCCCTCTGCCATGCCACTTGAAGAAATTGGACTCTCCGCTTTCTCAACGCAGTTTGCGATCTCCAGCGCCTGGTGCGTTATCACCATCTTTACACTCTGGCGCCTTGTGCACTCTGCTCGAGGCCGCGCGTTTCTATCGGTTCGCGAAGATGAGATTGCTGCCGAAGCAATGGGCATCAACGTGACGCAAACAAAAGTCCGTGCTTTCGTTATTTCATCTTTTTTCGCCGGTGTCGGCGGCGCACTCTTCGCTCATTCTGTTAAGTATCTGAATCCGGCGACATTCACGTTCACAAAGTCCGTCGATTTCATCATCATGATTGTTCTCGGCGGCATGGGCAGCTTCTCTGGATCAATCATCGCCGCGGCGGTCATCACCATTCTTCCAGAGATGGTTCTGCGCGAACTCCAAAGCATCACCGGCGTTGATCTACGCATGGTCATTTACTCACTACTTCTGATCCTTTTTATGATTCTGCGACCTTCCGGAATTCTCGGAACTCTCGAAGTTCCCGATCTCATGAAGCGATTCAAGCGCAAGGCGGTTCAGAATGGCTGAGCAACAAGGCCACCGAGAGGTTCTTCTTCAAGCCGAAGACGTCGTCATGCAGTTCGGCGGCCTTCGCGCCGTTGACGGCTTCAAACTCACACTCCATCAAGGCGAGTTGGTTGGCCTCATCGGCCCCAACGGCGCAGGCAAAACGACATGCTTCAATTGCCTGACCGGAGTCTACAAGCCGACCTCTGGCCGAGTCCTCATTCGCGGGATCGATACGCAACCATTGAAGCCCTATCAAATATCGGCCCTCGGCATGACCCGTACTTTTCAGAACATTCGTCTTTTCCGCGAAATGAATGTCATCGACAACGTCATTGTTGCGGGTCTTCAACACGCTCGTCATAGCGACTTCGATTCGATCTTTAGAACTCCACGTCACTATGTCGAAGAGGCTCGTCTTCGCGAGCGCGCAATGGAGCTTCTCGCGATTTTTGACTTACAAGAAAAGCATGACCTCAAAGCGGGAAGCCTCCCCTATGGGGAGCAACGCCGTCTTGAGATTGTTCGGGCTCTCGCCACCGAGC
>JAEUWE010000399.1 GCA_016791465.1 Pseudobdellovibrionaceae bacterium | reverse complement strand
CCGAAAAGTTTGCTAAAAAACCCCGTCATTCTTCCTCCGTCGTATCAGGCCTTCGCCTCACGTATTGTCTTCGATTCTGCCAAGGCGGACTTGTCTCTCATAAACACAAACTGCTGAGTGATACCGAAAATCGTGCTCACAAAGATGTAAAGAGTCAGTCCGCTTGGCAATGTAAACATAAGAAACGAGAAGATCACCGGCATCCACACCAGGATTTTTGCCTGCTGCGGATCAGCGACCGGAGTAATCTTCTGCTGAACAAACATCGAAATACCCATCAAAACGGGCAAAACATAAAACGGATCCTTCACACTCAAATCCGAGATCCAGAATATGAACGGAGCCCGGTAGAGCTCAATTGACTGCGCTAATACCTGATAAAGCGCAAAGAAAACAGGAAGCTGAAGAAGCATCGGTAAGCATCCGCCCAGGGGATTGGCCTTATTCTCGCGCATCAACTTCATTACTTCTTCGTTCATTCGACGAGGATCATCTTTATGCCGCTCTTTTACCCCTTGAATAAGGGGCTGCAGCTTTTGCATCACTTTCATCGACTTAAACGAATAGATATTGAAGGGTAGAACGAGGGCGCGAACAACGATCGTCAATCCAATAATCGCGAATCCCCAGTTTCCAAACAAAGAATGAAAAAAGCGCAGAAGCCATAGCAAGGGCTCAGCGATAATGGCGAACATTCCATAGTCTATAACCCGAGCCAACGACTCGTCAGCAGCGCGAAGATGATCAACATCCTTGGGTCCTACGTACCAAATCTGTTCGATCTGAAAATCGCTGCCCTTAGTCAGTGGAACATAGTCAATGAATCCAGTTGACGCGAATATCTCGCCTTCTTTTTTTACCGGCAACGCGTGGAATTCTGGACGCAAGCCAGATTTGTCAGCTACAGCGGCCGTAAAATAGTGAGAGGAAAGGGCAACCGCAGTAACGTTCTTTTGATCTACGGCTGCAGGTTTATTGGGATCGACAACTGCGCGAGTATTCGTATCGTCATGACCAACGAACCAATCGTGATGATCGTATGACGGGGCAAGGAAACTTGAACTGACTGGAGCGGCGATCTGATCGCTAACAGCCATTCGAAATCCAGGAAATGTCGCAAGATCACCAGAAGCTTTCACTGATACTTTGAATGCACGGCCCTTCACAAGACCGTCATTGATCAGTTCCATGCGTTTTTCGACCTTATACGGACCGAGACTCGCAACACCAATCCACGTTCCTGCTGAGGTCTCAGACAACTCAAACGGAATCCGGTCCTCACGGCCAACAAGCCCGGTTCCAAACATGGGAACAGGTCCCGCTCCCAAAACTATCGGTTTATTGTCTCTCGTCGTATAACCTTTGATCTCGAGCTGCGAGAGCGACAATCCATCAGATGACAAACGAGCCTTAAATCCATCGGCCTCAAACGCAATCTCTTTTGCGGCTGGCGCTGGAGCAGGCGCCGGATTCGCGGCCAAGACGCCTTTATCAACTGAAGTAACAGGGGCGGCCGCTACTTCTTGAGTCGGTGTCGTCTTTTCTTTGTCACTCACCACCGCCGACGCAGTCGCTGGCTTTCCAGTCGCAGGGTATTTTGTCTCCATCCACTTCGACCAACCAAACCAAACAGCACCAACCAACACGAGGGCCGTTATCGTTCCCTTATCGAGAAAGCTCTGTTTTCCATTTGAGTTCGAATCCATCATTGTAATCCAATCGCGAATGTAGACATCGCTTAGCAGATATTAGGGGACCGGGTCATATCCGAAATCGCCACCCGGCCGACACTTCAACAATCTTTTGACCGTCAGCTTTCCACCAACCCAAAAACCATACTTTTTGACCGCTTCTTCACCATAGACCGAACAAGAAGGCTCAAATCGACAAGATCCACTCAACCAGAGCGACCCGACCACGCGGTACAGTGCAATCAACCCTAAAAGAAGTTTATCGAGAAGCTTCATTATTTGAGCCCCTTACGGCCTTTTCCAATCTTGCCCAGCCCGTTTCCATAGCTGAAGAGAACTGTGCATAGCTCATTCTCTGATAAAAATCTTCTGGCATTGCTTTAAAGCCGATATTCAGATCGACCGCGGGCATCTCGGAGTCCGCCAATTTTGCCCGTAACCACATCCGGCACCACCGCTTTAACTTATTTCGAATAACAGCCGGACCAACCGCACGGGGAACGGTCCAACCACAACGAAAACGCTCGCCTATGGCGAAGTTAAAGAATAGCCATTCACAGGGCTTTACCCTGCGACCAGATTTAAAAGTCTGAACAAAATCTGTTCGTCGTGTCAGAACCTCAAGACGCCGCTTCTTCGGAGTTTTCCGAATAAACACCGCTTGGGCCTTGCTAAGACTCACAGTTTATTTGCCGCCGATTGCGACGACAAGCCGCTTACGACCCTTGGCGCGACGACGCGAGAGCACTTGTTGACCATCTTTGGTTTTCATACGCGCTCGAAAACCATGGGTATTTTTGCGGCGACGTCGGCTTGGCTGGTATGTCCGTTTCATGAGCGATCCTAATCAGAGTATTTAAAATACGCGTTGAGAAGGGGCATAAAAAAGCACAGTGCGGCGTCACCGTCAAGGTGTTGAAAATGCCTTGTCGCACTGTTAAGACCGGCGCCGACATGACAGTTTCTTTCAGATTGGCATTAGTCTGTGGATAAATCGGCCAAAACAGCCGCCTAACCCATAGATTCGATCTAAACCTGGCAGTGAATAGGCGCCTGAATACTCAGGTACCGTTCCTGGTTGATCTGACGAGAAACGTTCCGACGCTGAGGGGGGCTCGACGATGGAACATCCGAACCAACAGAATCCATTTCCAGGACAATTTCAGACGCCTAGCGTCCCGGCCGTGGATTCAAAAACCGATTTTTGGAAAAAAGTCGTCGATAACCTTTTGGCGCTGAATCCTGACAATAAGGCGTTTCGCAACTGGTTGTCGGCCACCAATCTTGAAGACATTGAACCTACTGATTCCGGTGTTCGTTTCGTTGTTGGTGTTCCATCGCGACTCCATAAAGAGCAGATCGAGAACTACATCGATCGCTTTTATCCTGAAATTCGTGCTCATTACCCAGGTCATTTCTCCGTGGACGTTCGTGTGACTGGCCGTCCGCTGGCGGCAACAGAACCAACTACTCTTGACGAATACTTTCATCAGCAGGAATTGAAAACTGAACTTGGTGGCCTTTCGACGGCACCGACTCATGGTCAATCACAATCCGTATCGTCCTCGTTTTCTTCGTCTTCTTCGTCTTCTTCGTCTTTTCCAACAAGTGTTCCAGCTGGAAATGAACCGCGGGCCGACATGACATTTTCAACATTTGTTGTCGGTCGAACCAATGAATTTGCCTATAACGCCAGTTTGAGCATCGCCGAAAACCCAAGTACGACGTACAACCCTCTCTTCATCGTCGGACCAACAGGTCTTGGTAAAACTCATTTGGTGTTCGCTGTGTGGAACCAAATTCGCACTCGATTTCCACAACTTCGAGTTACTTACGTCGACACCGGTCGCTTTCTATCAGAGTTCATGAGCAATCTTCGCCATAAAACAATGGATAAGTTCCATGCAAAGTATCGCGATAAAGTCGACGTGCTCTTAATGGACGATATTCACGTACTTGGCCGAGGTGAACAGATCCAGGAAGAGTTCTTTCAAACCTTCAATCACCTCTATCACATGCGTAAACAAGTCGTTGTGACAAGTGATCGTCTGCCAAAAGACATACCCGGTCTTGAAGACCGAATTCGCACACGTCTCGAAGGCGGGTTAATCGCCGATATTAAGATGCCAGACTTTGAAACTCGGTTGGCAATCCTTCGCTCGAAGACGGAACAGCGACGACTCCGAATCGATGACGGTGTTCTCCAATACA
>JAEUWE010000390.1 GCA_016791465.1 Pseudobdellovibrionaceae bacterium | reverse complement strand
GTGTTTAGGGCGATTGAGATCTTGCGCGAAGCGGATGGCATTGGGTTTTCGCGCAAAAAAATCACAGTTTCGACATCGGGAATTGTGCCGATGATTTCTAAAGTGACTGAGGCCGGCGTGCGCTTGGCGGTGAGCCTCAATGCGCCGAACGATCAAATTCGCGATCAGGTGATGCCGATCAACCGCCGTTGGAAGCTCAAAGAGTTATTGCAGGCCTGTCGCGATCATGCGCGTGAGACGAACGATCACGTGACTCTCGAGTATGTTTTGCTCAAAGGTATTACCGATTCAGTTGAGCAGGCACGTGAGTTGTACGATCTCACTCGCAATGTTCCCTGCAAGATCAATATCATTCCATTTAACGAGCATCCGGGCACAAGCTATCGTCGCCCATCGGATGAGCAGGTGTTGCGTTTCCAGGAGGAGCTGATTCAGCTGGGAGCACATGTGCTGCTTCGACGAACAATGGGGCGCGATATCTTTGCGGCCTGTGGGCAGCTGACGTCGCAGTACCAAGGGCGGCCAGAGACTTTGGCAGAGGCCAAGGCATCGCAGCGCCTCGCCGATGCACCGGAAACAAAACTTCGCAATCAACATCAGTTTCAGCTCACATAGTTTTAGGGGGAGTTCATGTCAGATATTTTGGTCGTCGGTAGTCTCGCTTATGACACAATCTCAACGCCATCGGGGAAAGCACCGCGCACCTTGGGTGGAAGCGCCAATTATTTTTCTCTTGCCGCGAGCTTGTTCGCGCCAGTGAAAGTTGTCGGTGTTGTTGGCGAAGATTACGAATCAAAAGATCTCGAGATGTTGAAGACACGCAATGTTGATGTCACCGGTTTGAAAACGGTGAAGGGCAAAACCTTTCACTGGGAAGGCGCTTATGACGGCGACATGAACGAAGCCAAGACGTTGGCGACAGAGCTTAACGTTTTTGCGGATTTCAATCCTGAGCTACCAGCGAGTTATCAGGATGCGCAGTATGTGTTCTTGGCCAATATTGACCCGGCTTTGCAGTTGCGCGTACTTGAACAGGTGAAGAGACCGAAGCTTGTTGGTGCGGACACGATGAACTTTTGGATTTCATCCAAGCGCGATACGCTCGTGAAAGTTTTGGGAAAAATCGATGCGCTCCTGATCAACGAAGGTGAAGCAGAAATGCTGACGGGCGCGAGCAACGCCATTGCTGCAAGCGATGCACTCATCAAGATGGGTCCCAAGGCTGTTGTTGTGAAGCGCGGAGAGTATGGCTTTGTTCTGCGTACGCAGGAAGGCTATTTCATTCTGCCGGCCTTCCCTGTTGCCACAGTTGTTGACCCGACCGGTGCAGGTGACACATTCGCGGGTGCATTCTTCGGCACACTGGCGCGCTCGAATCGCGGTTTGGATTTGGCCTCATTGAAAGAGGCGTGTGTGAATGGCTGCCTTTTGGCGAGCTTCACTGTTCAAGGGTTTGGCGTTAGTGCTCTCCGCGACTTGACTATGGTCGGGGTCGAAAAGCGTGCGGTCGAGTTCAATACGGTGACCTCACGGGCTTAAAATAGACGCGAATTGGACCTAGGTTGGATGTTGAGACCTCCGCTATATCGACTATAGTCGAGGTCTGCTATTTCCGGCCCCCCTGACACTCAAAGATTCCCTCCACTTTTCCGATAGATAAGTAAGCGAGGGAGCATGTCTCCAAAGAAAAAGAGTGCAGCGCGCGTCAGCGCGCAACCAAAAGATGAATTGATTGATGCACTTCTCCAAGCTGAAGGAGATGAGGGCCCACTCTCGCTTGAAGAACGGCTGAATACCGTTACGCGTGCCGCTGGCAATGCGAAAACACGATCGGGAATTTCGCTAGCGAAACCACCACCACCGCCTCCACTTGAAAACTCAGATCCGGTATTTAGTTTTGATGCCGAGACCGCTGCGTTTGATGTTGAGTCGATGCGGGCAACGAAAGCTGCTCCTTCTGAACCGTTGCAGATGGAGGAGCCGGAGTTCAGTCCTGACGTCACAAAAGACTTCAGTTTGGCCGGAAGTGTTCGCGCTGCAGAAGAAAAAGAGAATCGCACGCAGGCTGTGCGTATGGATTCGTCAGCGCCGTACGATTTTGAGCAGCCCGCACGCTTGAAAGACACTCCACCTCCGCCGATGGTTCGACGAGAAATTCGATCGAGTCCGTTCGACGCCCTTCGCGTCGAGCCGCGGCCGCCGGGTGAGAAGAAGACGCCGCCTCCGCCTCCCATTGAGGCTGAGAGTGAGTCTGAAATGGCGTCGGCCGAAGCTGCTGCGCCGGAGCCGATTGAGATTTCGGTAAGGGCGGTGACCAAATCTGTCTCCCAGAAGCTTGAGAGCGCATTGAAGCGATTGCGGAGCGAGATTGTACCTGAGGTTTCGACCTCAGAGTCGAGTTCTCCTCCTATTGACCTGATGGCTCCAGCTCCTGCGGTTGCACCCGATGCCGCACCGACCGTACCGCTACCTGTGAGCGGAAAAGTGCCGAGTGCCGCTATTGACGACGAAAAGACGATGGCGATGGATGCCGTTAAGCCCGCAGCTTCGGTTGCAGCAAACGGTCCCGCATGGCAGGACGTGAAGACAGAAGTGCTTCCGCCCGACACGCGTTCGCGCACAGTTGATGAAGATCCTGAAGGCGAACGCTTTATGCCGACCGAGATTCGTGCTGGCTCGCCAGGGGCGCGCTTCCGCGAAGAGGCCAAGCAGATTCAGCCCGGGGCTGCCATATTCTCGTCAGCAGAAGCAGCGTTGAGACAGTCTGAGAATCTTCGTGTTGCGCAAAAACGGATTTCAGATCTTGAGCGCGAGCTTGAACGCGTTCGTCGAGAGAATGAGAATCTGCGGTCGGCAGGTGAGACGCTCAGGCGTCGTCTCGATGAGTTGCAGGCGCATGCCGAGAATTCTGAGACGAATGCACAAGAGGCACGCAAGATTGCTGAAGAAGAAAAAAAAGTTCTGCGTGGCCAGATTGCCAGTCGCGATCGCGAAATTGCAGAGATGCGCGGACGCCTCGACGATGCCGAAGGACGGCTCGAAGCCAACTTCAGGAAGATTCGAGTACGGGAGCGCGACCTGGAGCATCGTATTGAGATCATCAAGGCCGAAAGCCAGTCGATTGCGGCGAGCAAGGATCGCATGATCTTGGAGCTCAAACGACAGGTCGATCAGGTTACAGCTGAGCTCAATCACGCCAAGTCCCAGGTCCAGGAGACTTTTGGGCAGTTCAAAGAACGTCAAGAAACGGCTCGTCGGGCTGTTCGTGCACTGCGAATTGCGCTTACAGTATTAGAAGGCGAAGACGATTCAGGGTCACGAAAAGCAGAGTGAAAAAATTAAAACTGATCATCTCAGATTTGCATCTCGGTCGTGGTCGCACGCTTGAAGGCGGCGGCACGAACTCGCTTGAGGAATTTTACTTCGGCAAAAAGCTCGCCGAGTTTTTTAACTACTATTGCTCTGGTGAGTTTCGGGATTACGACGTTGAGCTGATTATCAATGGCGACTTTCTCAATTTTTTGCAGACCGACTATCGCGGTCACTTTTTGACGGTTGTGACCGAGGGCATTGCGCTCGCCCAGATCCGCGCCATCGTCGATGGGCATCGTGAAGTTTTTCAGGCAATGCGGGCGTTTGCTGCTCATCCCAATCGATCTGTGACCTATGTTGTTGGCAATCATGATCAAGCGATGCTATGGCCGGCGACGAGAGAGTTTTTTGATAGCGTTGTTGGCGCGGCGGTTCGCTATAAAAATATTGTCCATTTCTTTGATGGCGTTCATGTCGAACACGGGCATATGCACGAAGCTGCGAACCGACTTGATCCGAAGCGCTTTTTTTTGAAACGGAATTTGCCGGAACCTATTCTCAATTTGCCGTTTGGATCACACTTCTTTGTCGACTTTGTTTTGAAGATTAAGGAAAAACATCCACACATCGACAAGGTGCGCCCATTTAATCGGGTTTTGAAATGGGCGCTGTTCAACGAAACATGGTTCACCCTAACTTCGCTTGCGAAGCTCACGGTGTATTTCATCAAGACGATGATCTCAGCCGATCCAAGACGTCACATGCCGCTCAGTCGCGTTCTGCGCGTTCTGGCAGAAAGCGCAGTGTTTCCGGACTTGAGTGAGTCGGCGCGGCGCGTTCTTACCGATGAACGCGTTCACACCGTGATTTTTGGCCACTCTCATGTCTACCAATACCGTCAATGGGGTGCGAACAAGGAATACTTTAACACTGGGACATGGACAGATCTCACATCCTTGGATATCCAATCGTTGGGTAAAATCACCAAGCTGACTTACGTCCTCATCGAATACCCTGAGGATGGCGGGCGCCCGCGCGGGCGCTTAAAGGAGTGGCGTGGATACCATAGGATTGAAGAGGATGTCGCGGTCTCCTAAAGCACTCAGCTTTCAGCTGTCGGTCGATGATGAGACGATGGTGTCGCCGGCCTATGCCGAAGCCAAACAGGCCGCGACTCGCGCGCTGGATACCGTCTTGGCACGCACGGATCTCGGTTTTACCAAACTGCCGTTTCGGGAGAGTTTGCTGGCGGCAGTTGAGTACCGTGCTCGTGAGATCGCGCGCTCCAGTACCCATATGGTGGTGCTTGGAATGGGGGGATCAAGCTTAGGTGGCCGAGCGCTACTTGGCGCCGTACCGAAAGCGCCGGGGCGAGGTACCGTTACGTTCATCGACAATATCGATTGCGAGCGTTTCTGGGTGTGGTTGAAGGCGCAGAACGATCTTTCGATGATTCACTGGGTGATCGTATCAAAGAGCGGCAATACGATGGAAACATTGGCGATGGCCGACTTGGTTGATCAGCACTTGCGGGTAACGGGGCATCGACGTTTGGGATCGGTCTCGACAATTGTGTCGGAGTTGAAAGACAATCCGCTGACGGCATGGGCGCGTAAAGAATCTGTGCCAGTGCTCGAAATTCCGATTGATGTCGGCGGGCGTTTTTCCGTTCTTTCAGCAGTCGGTTTATTGCCTGCAGTTTTTTCGGGTTTGCGATTAGAGCGCATGATGACCGGTGCCAAGTACGGCTTGGAGAGCCGGGACGTCGTGATCGGTTTGACGGCACAGGCGATGATGTCGTTTGACCGTGAAGAGTGGATCACCATGCTCTGGTCGTATGCCGATGGGCTTCGCGAGTTTGGACTCTGGTGGCAGCAACTTTGGGCAGAGAGCTTGGCGAAGAAAGTAGGGCGCAGTGGTGCTGCGGCTCGCAGGGTGAGTACGCCGATTGCGGCTCAGGGCGCGAATGATCAACACTCTCTTTTGCAGCAAGTGATGGAAGGCGCACGCGATAAGTTCTTGTTTTTCCAGAGAGTCGAAGCCTCCGAAGAGCCGGGGCCAAAAATCGAAAAGAGCCTGTTTCGCGGCCAGGAGTTCATGAATGGCCACGGAATGGGAGATCTGCTGCGGGTTGAGTGTGAGTCGACAATCGAGGCTGTTCGTCGTTCTGGAGTGAAGGCTGTTTCGCTTTCGCTTCCGGCTCTGGACGAAGCCACGATGTCGAGTTTGTTTATGATTTGGGAGCTGGTCGTGGCGTCGCTTGGCGAGATGTTGGATGTCGACGCCTTCAATCAACCTGGCGTTGAGCTAGGCAAGGTGATTGCTCGAGAGCGATTAGCCAATAAATAGAGCATCTGGAGAAGAGATAGATCGTCTCAAATTCGCTCAGCGACCATTTTGAGATGGGATGCGATCACTGGACCAACGGCGAGCTTGCGCAAATATGGTCCGAAACGACACCAGTTCTTACAGCTGTGCTTGTTCATTCTTAACGTGATCCCTATGATGAAGAAGATGTCTTCGTCTAACGATTCCAAAAATAAACCACTCCGCGATGATGAGTCGGTCACCAACGTTGATCTGCCAGATGAGTCCGAAAAGACGGTGATCTCGGCCGGCGGCACGATGAGCCGCAAGATTGCAGCGGCTGGGAAAACACCCCCGTCGATCATGATGCTTGAGGGCCCGGCGGGTTACGTCGGTAAACAGTGGCCAATCGAAAAAAGCGAGATGATTATTGGCCGCTCGATGACTTCACAGGTTTTCGTCGACGATAAATCGGTTTCTCGGTCGCACGCGAAGATTGTACTCCGTGATGATGATGTCTTTGTGATGGATCTCGAGAGTTCCAATAAGACGGTTGTGAATCATGAACCGCTATCTCCGATGATTCCGATGAAGCTCAAGGACAATGACACCGTTAAGACAGGAAACGTGCTTTTCAAGTTCCGAGAGCGTGGCAGTCTTGAAGCGCATGCGCTTGAGCAGCTGCAGGAGAAGTCTGAGCGCGATCCGCTCACTGGCGCCTACAACAAAGGCGCTCTTCTTCAGCGAGGCCAGGAATCTTTCAAGCGCGCAAAGCTTTTGAAAGTTCCGATTTCGATTGCGGTTTTCGATATCGATTTCTTCAAAAAGATCAATGATAACCCGGTGCTCGGTCACCCTGGCGGCGACTATGTTCTGAAAGAACTCGTCCGCGTTATCTCAACCAAGCTCATTCGCGCTGACGACTTTCTTGCTCGCTTTGGAGGAGAAGAGTTTGTCGTGATTCTGTTTGGCTCGAATTTACAGCAAGCCGCTGAAATCGGCGAACGCCTGCGCACCACCGTTGAGTCGACTCAGTTTGTCTTTAACGGCCACCAGGTGCCGGTCACAATTTCGGTCGGCGTTGCGACCAAGCAGAATGAAATGTCCACTTGGGACGAACTCTTTGCGGTTGCCGATGGCGCCGTCTATCAGTCTAAGCGCAGCGGCCGCAACCGCGTCACCACCGCCTAATCCAAAAGGTACATTGTACCTTTTGGCGACCATAAGCGTTAATTTGGTGCGATTCTCCTAGTATAAGCGGCCATTCAGGCTTGCATTAGCAGAGCTGAGGAGCAAAAGGCGCCCAGCTTTTCGACACGGTTTCACTTCTCTTCATGGTTGGCGCGGGCCAATCATTCGCCGTTTCGTGCGGTGAGCAATACACATCGATCCCACATCATTGTCGACGAATCAGACACGGTGCCGTCTCACGGCACACGTTGTGCTCTAGTCATATCTCGAGTGCATCGCGATGGATCGCGGTCGCTCAAGGATCCCAGAATGCCTTCACGCGCGACACCAGAGGATTTGACGAAGGGGAGATTTTTAGAAAATCGCCCTGGACTTTAACCGAGTAGTGGCAAGGTCGTGTCCCAAGCACGGTGACCGACGGCCGGAGGAGGCGTGGTGAGCGCAAGCCTGAAAAGCCTGAGGATCGAAGCTGGAAATCTGCTGCAGGCGGGGAAAGCCGCCGAGGCTGCACCAGTGTCAGACATGGAGCTTGTCGAAAAAGTGAAGCGGGGTGACCGCCAAGCTTTCTCGGAACTGGTTCGTCGCCACCAACGAGGTTTGTTGCGTTTGGTTTTGCGGATGACGCGCGAACTTCCTTTGGCGGAGGACATCGTGCAGGAAACGTTCATTAAGGCCTACGAAAAAATGGATCTGTTTGAAGGGCGTTCGAGCTTTAAGAGCTGGCTCTATCAAGTGGGCCTCAATACGGCGAAGAATCGGTTTCGCAGCCGTTCGCACGAAGAGTTCACGACTGATCTTCCTCAAGGGGGCGTCGAGTCCGGCATTGAGCGTTCGATGCAAAAAGGCGATGTGGCCAAACGCCTGAGGACCGAGATTGATCAATTGCCAGAGCGCCAACGTGTGGCGATCACGCTCCGGGTGTTCGAAGATCTGAGCTTTAAAGAGATCGCTCAGATCATGAACTGCCCTTACGACACGGCGAAAGCAAATTACCGCCACGCGCTGCTGAAGCTTCGCGAGACATTCGAAGCGGAACTGAACATGGGCGGTGAACTTGAAAATTGGAACTCGCTTTTCAGCACGGATGCAGATGCCGGTTGGGACTCAAACCAATCCGCTGCACAAGACCACCAGGAGGTAGAGCTGTGAATTTAGAAAAAGATGTTCGACAGTGGCGACCCGGTTATCTCAGTGACGATGTTCGCCTTGATTTTGTTGAGAGCGAATTTGATGGAGAGTTTGAAAACGATTTGAAGGCGCTGTTGAGCCGTTCAGAGGAAGACGCGAAGGAGGTCGAGACACTTCGGCAAACAAAAGAGGCCTTGCGCGCGAGTGATGACGTGCCGATGCCGGAGAGTGGTGTGTACTTTGATGCTCTTGAGGCACGAATCATGGGTGCTCTCAACGAGGCCATCGAAGCCGGCGAGGTGAAGGATCGCAAAAGAAGTTTATTCTTTGTGCCGACACCTCGGTTTATGACTCCAGTGCGCGGCTGGCGTGCACAGACCGGGCACTTCTTGGTCTTTGGAGGACTTGCTGTATTGTTGATCGGCAAATGGCTGCTTTCAGGCGAAGGGACGACTCATGGCCAGTATCAAGCTCGTGAAGTCACCTCGACCTGGACGGAAGAGGTGGGGGCTGTCCGTCAGGCTGCTCCACAAGTGTTGGCCGCAACAGTGATCGGATTTGAATCTCCAGACGACATCGCTTTTGATTTGGCTGCGCGGGCGATAGCGCAGCGAATCGTGGCCCAGCATGAGCTGTCTGACGCTCTAGGAGAAGATTGATTCGGTTGATTGGTTGAAAGGGGCCCCCTATCATAGAAAGGAATGAGACGTTGCGTTTCCTCCTTTGTGATAGCGGGCTTTGTGCTGATTCTGTTCAGTGCGCAGCAAACCGCACAAGCGGCGAATGAACAGAATCTTGTCGATCGTGAAAAGCGTCGGTTGGAGGAGTTGTTCATTTGGAAAATGTCAGAGGAGCTCAAGCTCCCGGTTGAAATAGAGAGCTCTTTTGCCGAAGCCATTCGAACTTTGAATCGTGAGAAGAGCAAGTCACTTGCGGATATCGAGGCCGCTCTTGTTGCAATTGATCAAGCCAAAACCAAGACAGAATCGGAAAAGGCCGTAAAACGTTATGAGAGGGCGATTCGAAAGTTTGGTGATGTGCCGATCCGAGAAGTGAGTCGTTTGCGGAAAGTCTTGGGCGCCGAGAGACTCAGTCGTTATCTGGTCAGCAAGTCGCAGATGGCAGAAAAACTCAAAGCCATGGCACAGGGCTCAGCCCAGCCGCGATCAGAGTCTCATTGAGCAAACTCTTTGAGTGCGGCTTCAGGGTCTTGAGCACTCTCAAGAGACTTTGCAAATTCAATGAAACGCGACGGGCTTCGATCAAGCTTTAGGTAGGCGCGATCGAAATCGCCCAAATCGTGAAAATACAAGCGCCAGAGTAAGAGTCGCGCATTGTTGAGTTTATCGGGCGCGAGTTCTTCGAGAAGTCGAGTCCGATACTTTTCGTTACTCAGTTTTGGAGCGACTTCATTTTTGAAGTGCTCGAAGATCGTTTTAAACTGAAGATTTCGATTCTCTTCAAATGTACTCGACTGTTCAGAACCTTTTGGGCTGTTTTTTTCGTACCATGTTTTTAGCAGTTCAATCTCTTTGGAGATGAACTCAGTGAAAACCTTTTCGTCTTCAGATTCGCTCTTAGCGAGTTTAAGCGTTTCGCTTGACGGGCCTTCGCGTTTTAGAAAGAAAAGATCGGCACCGACGTTGCCGACGAACGTTGCGAGTCGTTCGTTGAAGTCGGCATTGCTTTTTATATACAGAGTCGCATGTACGGTTTCGTGAATAATTGTATTGGCGAGATCATAATCGGTGTAGCGAAGCATGCTGGAAAGTATCGGATCTCGGAACCATCCGAGTGTTGAGTAGGCTGAGACACCGCGGACGACGACGTCGAGATTTTCTTTTTTAAGGGACTCGGCCTCGTCCTTCGCGTCGTCGGGGTTGAAGTAGCCTTTATAGGGAACGCTGCCGACAAAAGGGAACCACCACTCGAAGTGTTCAAGTCGATTTTTTGGAGCGGCGCTGACGACGTAGCTCACGTGCGAACGTCCAAGTTCAACGTAGCTTTCGTAGTTGTGCGTTTTTTTTAGACCGAGCTCTGCTTCTGCAAAGAGCTTTGCGTCTCGCGCGAGAAGGAGTTTGGCGCGAACGGCGTCGGAGAGATCCGGCTTTGCCAGAACCTTTTCAAGTGGCTCGCGGGAGTTGAGTAGGCCCACTTGGGACCACGCGCTTTTAACCAAATAGGGAGCCTGGCATGCTGAGCATAGCATTGCGATTCCGATAGTGGGGGCGAGTAGCCCGAAGCGACGTATCGAATCTTTCGCCGCGCCTGCGGCGAAAGCAGCGAAGTGGCGCAGCCCGAAGCGACGTATTAGAACATCCACGACAGGCCGGCCTTGCCGGAGTAGTCGACGGTGACCGGCTGTTCATTGACGGGCCGGCTCGTCCACGCTTCGGCGCCGACTTTGAGTGACCAGTTCTTAGAGAGAATCAGTTTAAAGCCAATTCCACCGCTGGGGACGAGTGCCGGGCTGTCTTTGATTTCAGTCGCAGGATACGGGCCGCCGGCGTCGCGGTACTGGTCGAGAATTCGTTTCTCGAAGATATAGACGACGCCGAGTTTTACGTAGGGACGGATCGTGGCTTCGCGTTCGCCGATGGTGAGAATGAAATCAAGCCCTGCGGTTTTATAGTACATTGTCGTATTGTGACCGGTGACAGAGGTCTCTCCAATCACGCGTCGGCTTGTGCCATCGGTATAGCTCAGTTCAACGGCGGAGCTCTCGTCAAAGTAGTAAGAAAGAGATCCGGTCAGTGATTGCGATTCATCGAATGCATCGCGATCGATATTGGAGCGTTTGTAACTTCCGGATACGCCGACTTCAATAAAACCGGCTTGCGCAATTTGAGGTGAGACCAAAGCAAATAGGACGAAAATGAGGGCATAGAGCTTTGCCATTGATTCATTCTAAACTGTTCTGGAGAGCTCGCCGCGTCCAGAATCGAGTCAGGTCTGGATCTACTGCGTGTCGCTGTCGTCGGCATCGGCCGAACGTCGAGCTGAGCGACTGCCGCCGGGTATCTGGTCGACGTGGAACGCGTAGAATAGACGAACGGTGCCGTCTTCTTTGACCATCTCGCGCGGAGGGTGAGGAATGCGCTTGGCTTCCCTAAAGGCCAGGACCGGGGCGGCGTCGATGGACTGTGAGCCGGACTCATTGTGGATGATGGCACGGACAAAATCGCCTTGCCGATCCAGCACAATTTCAATTTTCGTCGTGAATGAACGTGCTGATGGCGGGAAGCGGCCGCTATAGAGAGTCGCCTTCACGTATTTCACCCAGCGATGGCGAATCTGCTCTTCGATGCGCGAGTAAAACGAATAGTAGCGAAAGCGATCGGTATTGAGCGCAGTAAAGTTGCCGATCTCAATATCGGGAGGGAGTTGCTCGCCATTCGTGGACATCCCAGTTTGTCGCGGATCAAATGGCAGAGCGAGTTCTCGCGAATCGCCGAGTTCTTCTTCTTTCTCGCTTTTAGTTTTATCGAGACCAAACGCAATGTCCCCAGCGGCGCCCGCGAGTGGCGACTCTGGTTTTACCTGGAGTGCGCCCCGGCGGCGTGGCCGCGACGTCAGATCAGGTTGTTCGCTCGGATTCAGACCACGGCGATTCTCTGTCATGCCGCTGGCGGCGGCCTTTGTTTCTTTGAGTACCGTCTGCTCATCTTCGGAAAGAAAACGACGATTCACCGGTGACTTTGCCGTGATGACGTCCTTGGCCACCTCTGTTTTGCGGACGATCTGATTCTCAGGGGTGATCCAATCCTTTTTGTCGATCGCTGAGGGTTCAATCCACTCGATCATCGTGGTCGGACGGGCTGGTGTTGCCTGATCCAATAAGGTCCAAGAAAGCCACGAAAAGCCCAAGTGCAAAAGAACGCTTGCGAGAATGGCAAGAACCACGCGTCCCAATCGAACGAGGGACTCGTTTGAACGCGGCGGGCGGGGACTATTGAGCGCGCTGGACTTCGGGTCGTGCATGTTCGGTCTATTCCCTTTGGAGCCTCTTCGCTCCTCCCATAAGCCATCGAAAACGCGATGGATTCTCATTACGATACATCGGTTCTGGACGCCTGTCGAGACGCCGGCGGAATGACTCAAGTTAGGACGCTTTTCGACCGAAAAGAAGACATGGGTAGGGGGGATTTTTCATGTCTCGAACGTCGAACGTGATCGACATTTCAAAGCGACGATCGGCCAAAGGTAAAGCTACGGGTCAGAGCCTCGAGCGAGGGTTGGAACGGGGCGCCGAGGCTCCCGTCGTTGATATGACCGAGCGCCGCCAGGCGATTCTTTCGTCTGAGCGCCGTCAGGTGAAACGGACGATTCTTTCGGAGTTCATTGGAGCCTTTATTTTGGTTCCAGAGAAGGGCCTACAGAAGGTCTCTATTTATGATATCTCGGATAACGGGATCGCATTCGACCTCGACCTCGGTGGCGGGATGATGATGGAGGGTGAGGAGATCGCGATGCGCGTTTACCTCAACCAATTTACGTATTTCCCCTTCGTCGTGACCATCGCCAATTCACGTGTCCTCATTGAAGAGGGTGTGAGCCGCCATGGCTGCAATTTTCAGCGTGAGACGGTGAATTCTGAGGCCCTTTCGCATTTCGTGAAATTCATCGAAACGGTGAGTGCATCGCTTCGAACCGATCACGGCGACGTGATGGTTTCAAACGTCGGGCGCTAGTCTTTCCAATAGAATCATTTCATAAAAGAGGAACCCGGCTGGGTTCCTCTTTTGCGTTTGTTGACGCGTTCTTAAAAGACCGACTAGCTAGACGTCAAAATGATTTGGCCTGTGGGGATTCTATGAAGGAGAGATCGATGTTCTGGGGTTTATTTTTTGTCACCGTTGGAATTCTTTTGGTCGTGCAGACGGTATTGAAAATCGATTTGCCGATCGCTCGTATTTTGTTCGGCTTGGTTGTGATTTATATCGGCGTCAAAATGGTTCTGGGGTCATTCGGAATCAATCTGAATGGTTTTCGAGTCGATCAGATCGCGACCTCGAATGAGGCCGTGTTCACGGAAGTTGAGTTCTCCGCAAAAAAAGATGCGACCACTTTGAACAAGGAGTTCTCGACTGTTTTTGGCAATTCGAAACTCGATCTGACGGGATTGACGGCTGACGACTATAAGCACGGTTTCGAAGTTTCGACGGTCTTTGGAAAAACAGAAATCAAGACTCCGGCAGATCTGCCACTTGTCGTTGAAACGAACGCGGTTCTGGGTTCAGTTAAAGTGCGTGGTGAAAAGACGGGATCTATGGGGAATGGAGTATTTAAAACCCCCGGTTTTGAGGCCGACAAACCACATGTTCGGATCGAAGCGAACTCGGTCTTTGGTGAGATCGAAATCAACTGAATGCTAGGAGCGTGGCTTGCTTAAAAGAAGTGGCGCCATCATCTGACGAGTGCGCGGGTTGCTGAACTTGAACCCGCCCTGGGCATAAGCTTTTGCGACTGATGTTTTCCTGCACGTGGTTCCTGCGACCTAGGTCTTGAATTGCAATTTGCAATGCGACTCCCTTCTGCCGTTGGTAGCATTCAAAGATTGGCTATGTTTCGTTCCATACTGCAAGGTAGTCGAATTTCAATTCTGAGTCCGGGCCACGAAAGAGCTTCGATTCTCTTGGGGCTCGTCTTTGTTGTATTCGGCTATGCTGGCTCTTTTGTTTTTCCATATCTTAAAAGTACTGAGCATCAGTGGATTCAAATTCTCGTCGCCGTATTTTTCTTAAAAGCCACACACACTGTATTTACGGTCACTCTGTTTGCATCGGTTCCTGAGTTTCGTCTGTTGCTGAGAGAATCAATCCGCCGTCGCGCGTACTGGCTACCACTGTTGGTTTTGCTGCTGGCGGTCATTGTATTCCAGGTGTTTCGGTTTGGGACTTGGCAGGGACCTTCTTCAGATATTCCGACTGCGGCACTGAGTGCGTTAACGTTAACCCATGCGGCGAGGCAAACTTTTGGACTTTTGCTTTTATATAACAGAACGGAAGAGTTCTTAGGTGAAGGATCGGCTGTTCGCCGACAGCAGATGATCGAGGACGAGAAGAGGGAACGTATCTTGTCGTCTGTTTTAGTCTTTGTACTCACATTTGAACCATTTTGTGTACTTGGTGGAGATCGGTTGGTGAGCGCTGTTGAATCGGTGACGATTCCGGCTAAAGCACTTCTGGTGCTACTTCTATTGGCGCTCTATTGGCGGCGGGGACAGTGGCGGGTATCAAACAAGCCCCTTTTTTCGTTACGCCTGCTCGCTCTACCGTTTGCATTTAATTCGCTTTCCCTGCTGCGTGCGAGCGGGATGATCCACGGTATAGAATCGCTTTTTATTTGTCTTAAGATGATTAAGAACTCGGAAGCGCAGAACCCAGGGAGCGGCAAGAAGCCCCTACGGGCGCTGCTCTTGAGTATCGTTGTTTTTGGCGGCCTGATTCTCTTTTACTTTTTTAACGAGGGTGACCCAGAAGCGACGCGGTTGATTCGTCAAGAGCGCACCCTTGATTCTCAGGGTGGTTACAGCGCGCTTGTTCTCTTCAGCTCCGCCTTTATTTTTTCAATTGGATTTATACATCACTACGTCGACAGCATCATTTATCAGATGCGCAACCCGCTTATTCGGAAACATATCGGCCCATTGGTTCTTGGTAAGCTCTCATAGGGCACACCGCAGAAATTTTCTGCAGATGGCACGACAGCATGTTGGAGTTGATCATGTTGGTGATTCGTTTTTACGGCGCCTGTGGTTGGCGCCAGGTGTCAAAAATGAGAGTGCCCCGGTTTTGGTTCGACAAGACGTCAGTCTTGGTCTGCAATTGAGTTAAGAGTCACACGAACTGTGACTCGATTTGGAGAAAGCTCAATCTTTACAAGGACGTATGTTACCTATGGTAGCGGCACCTGGGCACAAAGAACTCGAAAGCGGAACGCGGCAGCGCAAGATCGTTGTCGACACCAACGTCATCCTCTTTGATGCGATAGCAATCAAAAAATTTAGAGAGGCCGACATTCATATCCCGATCTCCGTGATCGAAGAGGTGGATCGGTTTAAGCGCGACCTCGGAGAGAATGGCCGAAATGCACGTCAGTTCAGTCGGTTTATCGACGAGCTGCGGGAGCTTGGACCGCTGGCGAAAGGTGTGAATCTTGAGTCGTCGGCATCGACTGTGTTCGTAAACACGGATGTCGACTCGGGAGATATTCCTCGCGAGCTCAATCCAGAAAAAGCGGACAATCGAATTTTGGCGACAGCGATCGCGCTGAAGGCAAAATATCCAGACGCGACGGTTGAGCTTGTTACGAAGGACATCAACCTTCGTATCCGCGCCGATGTTTTTGGCGTTTTTGCTAAGGATTACGAGCCTGAGCGCGTTGAGATGGAGGAGATGTATCAGGGCCATCGCGAAGTCGATGTTGAGCCCAAGATCATCGAAGAGTTCTATCGCGAGAAGATCATCACCTCTGAAACATTTGGTCTCGTCGCGAACCAGTACGTTGTGATGCGTGATCTGTCGAACCTGAATCACTCGGCCATTGGTCGCTTTAGTGAAAAGGCCGGCGGCATTGTTCCGATCATGGTTCCCAACGAATCGATTTGGGGAATCAATCCGCGAAATGTCGAGCAGACATTTGCGATGGATTGCCTACTCAACGATGAGATTCTGTTTGTCTCGTTGGTTGGCAAAGCCGGTACGGGTAAGACGTTGCTGGCGCTGGCCGCAGGCCTATTTAAAACACTTGATGAAGGACGCTTCCAGCGCTTGCTCGTGAGCCGACCGATTTTTCCGATGGGACGAGATATCGGTTTTCTCCCGGGCGATGTTGAGCAGAAGCTGAATCCATGGATGCAGCCGATCTTTGATAACGTTGAATTTCTGATGGGGGCCGACAAAAAGGCGGCCGGCCGTGCTCAGGAACTGATCAATCAAGGGATGCTGAATATTGAGCCTTTGACCTATATTCGCGGTCGCTCGATTCCCAATCAGTACCTGATTGTGGACGAGGCGCAGAACCTCACTCCGCACGAGATTAAGACAATCGTGACGCGAGCCGGGCAGGGAACAAAAGTCGTCTTGACGGGCGATGCCTATCAGATCGACAACCCCTACGTCGACAGCGCGACCTCGGGTCTCACTTACTCTGTTGAGCGCATGAAGGGCCAAAGAATTTCGGCCCACGTGACTTTGCAGAAAGGTGAGCGATCAGAGCTCGCAGAGCTTGCGGCAAATATTCTTTAATCCATTTTTATGGCGGCCACTCGGGCGTGGCTGGACCGGAGGGTAATATGATCTTGAACTTGAATCCGCGCGTTGTGAGCTTTCACTATACTCTGAAAGACAAGGACGGCCAAGTGCTGGAGAGTTCCTTCGGTTCTGATCCACTGATGTTCCTCGAGGGCGTCGGTCAAATCATCCCGGGCCTCGAAGAGGCAATCAAAGCCATGCAGGCGGGCGACAAAAAGACCGTCACCGTAAAGGCGAAAGACGCATATGGTGAAGTTGAAGCCGACATGATCGTTGAGGTTCCCCGCGAACGTCTGCCAAAACCAGACGTCGCCGTTGGCGACCGCTTTCACGCCGATGCCGGCGATGGCCATGCACAAGTCGTCATGGTCACGAAAGTGACCGAAACACACGCCACCATCGATGGTAACCACCCGCTCGCAGGACAGGACCTTACTTTCGAAGTTGAGATCGACTCGACTCGAAATGCGACCGACGAAGAAATGAAGCACGGCCACGCGCATGGACCGGGTGGACATAACCACTAGTTCCGAAGCGAAGGGGTTGGGGTTTTATGAGAAGCCACTGGGATGACCAGTGGCTTTTTTGACAGGTGCATCTGCTATCAGGAAAATGACGCAGTGCTTTCTGGACGTCCAAGGTAGATGCGAGGCGTGCTGAGTCAGTTCGACGTTCCATTTGAGCGGCCAGTCGAATGACCGCCACCGCAGCCGTAGGTTTGATCAATAGCGGGAGGAGGGTCTTCACCTTCCGGAGGAATGACGATCGATCGAAAGCGCATGCCGAGCTCGTTGACGTTGGAGTTCACACGAACCACGGTCGGCGGATATCCTTCTTGGACGACCCGGTAGTAGGTTGCAACCACGTCATCATTTTTCTTAGTGCTCTTCACATAGACGATCTGAACTTCAAGCCCCTTTTGTTTGATCAAAGGGAGATCCAGCGTTTTATTGCGCATATCTGGAGTAATGGTCGGATAGGCGACGGCTTTGCCATTCACTGAAGCGCCGGAGGATGTAAGCGTTGCATTGCCAAATTCCGCGATGCCGCCGATACAGGCGTTTGCGTCGACACTCAAAAGTGCGCTGGTAAAAATAAGTCCGAATATCGCCATGAAATTCAATCGGCTCATGCGCCACCCTTCGTCCAGTCGCTATCTTTCAAAATGATACCGGAAAAACCGATCGAGTCGCCTCAGTTTTTTCTCGCCCTTCGTCTCATTCTGAGAAGGCCTGCTCCCCTTAAGGCCAGGTGGTTCGGATTGTCTCAACTCGGGTCACTTTTCTGCCGATAAACCCTCTGAAGGTTCGGAATGGACAAATTCAGGAGGAAGCGTCCATGACACATGGAAAAGGTAGTGCAGCAGCTCGACAAGACAACACGCAACCGGTGGGACGCTTTATCCAAGGCGATCTGCAAGCGGTCTTCGATACGCTCTATGAAATGGGAGTGATCGATCCGGTGTTGAAGCAGGATTGGGCTGAGCACATCGACTCGATTGAGAAAGATTCGTTTTCGATTCGGCGGGCGGTGGACATCGTCAATCGATGTGGATCGGATCGCACTCAGCTTCGGACGGAGCTTGGGCGGCTTGATGAAAAAACATTGGAACTTTTAGCGGTTGAAGTGGCGCGTGAGTACGCGGATTTTCATTCTCGAGCCGTGGTCCACTAAGTGAGGTGTGAAGTGAAGAAATTAATTTTCACATTTTTAGTTCTCGCGATGAATGCGTTGGGTCTGTCCGATGCCTATGCGGAATGGTCGATCGATCTTTCAAGACGGACGCAACACATGCGAAAAGAAGAGCTTGTGCGTGGCCCGGCCTCGGTTCGCGCCTATGACGAGGCGGGCTCTGGATCTCGCGTACAGGACTCCGCCGCGGGAAGTTCAAAAGAGGAAGAACAGACATTTATCG
>JAEUWE010000344.1 GCA_016791465.1 Pseudobdellovibrionaceae bacterium | reverse complement strand
CCGAAACCATTGAGCACAACGGCAAGCTCTATCTGCTTGAACCAAATGACTTGATTAAAGAAGGCGATCCGACCGGAGCGCTTGCACGCAGTGGAGTTGGCTGGACCTGTTCGTTTTGCTCAAGTAGTAACTTCCAAATTCAGCCGACCTGTACAGGCTGTGGAGCGCCAAAGTCAGAAACATCGACCGCTTCAACAGCTCGCGAAGCCCTCATACCAGACGCAAGTTCCCTCTCCAGTGAAAACAAACCGGCGATCACGGTAACGAGCCCTTCGGCACGTATCAGCAGTGCCGTCAGCTCAGACGCAGCCATTCACCTTCAGCGTCCCGCTGCGACTTCGTCGTTCATTCGAACAAAGTTAGGAATGGCACTTCTTTCGGGCGGCGCCGCGGGACTGACGGGTGTCGTATGGTGGGGAAGTCAGGCATACTCTATTCAAGGCCAGGTGACGTCGATTCAGGGAAACACCGCCTTTGTCACCTATGAAGACCGCGATGGCGAAACCAAAGTGATCGACATCACGCCGCCAAACTCTTCGGTTTCGATTCGCGACTGGCGGGTCGGAGACCCGATCAAGGTGTACTTCCGAAACCTCACCGGCGCGAAGGGCGCAGAGGGAATTGATGGAAAAGTCTTTGCTCCGAAAGCCATGGCAAAGCCATAGACTCATCTAGAAAATCAGCTCAGCCCACCGACCAATCGATTGGCGTCTCACCGCGCCGCTCAAGGTAGGTATTGATCTTCGAGAAGGGCTTGCTTCCAAAAAAACCGCGATGCGCCGACAATGGTGACGGGTGCGGCGATTCGATGACGAAGTGTTTCTTTCGATCGATGACCGCACCTTTTTTCTGCGCGTAGGCTCCCCACAATACAAAGACCAAACCTTCGCGCTTTTCCGACAGCTCGCGAATCGCACGGTCAGTAAAGAGCTCCCATCCCTTGCCTTGATGCGAAGCCGCCTGCCCATCGCGAACCGTCAAAACACTATTGAGAAGCAGCACGCCCTGCTTCGCCCAATTCATCAAATACCCAGACTTCGAGCGAGGCAGCCCCAGATCGGCTTCGAGCTCTTTATAAATGTTCACAAGCGATGGCGGCAGAGCGACGCCATCGCGCACTGAAAAACAGAGTCCGTGCGCCTGCCCGTCGCCATGATACGGGTCCTGACCAAGAATAACGACGCGCACTTGTTCAAATGGTGTCGCATCAAAGGCCGCAAAATACTCCGCTGGTCGCGGATGAAGCTTCTTACCGCTCTCGATTTCAGTTTTGATGAACGATCGCAGATCGCGCATGTGCTTTTGCTCAAACTCATCACCCAGCTTCTCAAGCCACGACGGATGTATCTTTATGGAATTGGGCGCATGAGCAGGCGTGGCGACAGCTTTCATGCCACCAGTTCAAACTCCGAATTGTTGGAAATGTCAAATCAACGAAGACCGTCAAGGCCCTTCATTTGCCGACGAGGCAGTAAAATCACGAACCGCGTGTTCGGGCAGGCTTTATCAATTGAGAGCTTCCCATCATGCGATGAGACGATCCCAAGCGAAATACTCAGCCCCAAGCCCGTTCCTTCACCAATACTTTTTGTCGTAAAAAAGGGCTGCATCACCTTGTCTTGAATCTCCGGTGGAATGCCGGCACCACTGTCGGTCACACGAATCTGGACAAAATCGCCAAACGCTTCGGCATCAAGATTCACCCACCGCTCTGGCCGATCTTTCG
>JAEUWE010000328.1 GCA_016791465.1 Pseudobdellovibrionaceae bacterium | reverse complement strand
GGATAAGAAGGATCTTGATCTCTATCTGTCACGACTTGAAGAAGCAAAAAAGCGCGATCATCGGAAACTTGGAAAAGATCTCGGTCTTTTCATGTTTCATCCCTATGCGCCTGGTTCGCCCTTCTTTACGGGCAAAGGTTCGACAATCTACAACGAGCTTGTGACGTTGATGCGCGATCTGTATCGCGAGTTTGGCTACCAAGAGGTGATCACACCTCAGATCTTTGACATCGAGTTATTTAAAACATCGGGTCACTATCAGAACTATCGCGAGAACATGTATTTTGCGCAGATCGATCACACGGCGCAAAAAGACAAGGTCGAGGGCGTGGATGTTCGACAGGCTTCGATGAAGCCGATGAACTGTCCTTCGCACTGTTTGATGTTTGCGGCCGATAAGCACTCGTATCGTGAGCTGCCACTGAGGATTGCGGACTTTGGTCGTCTGCATCGCTTTGAGCGTTCAGGCGTCATGCACGGTTTGACTCGTGTTCGCACGTTCTGCCAAGACGACGCGCATATTTTCTGTCGACGCGACCAAATGCAGGAAGAGATCGTGAGCTTTATGAAGCTCACGACAAAGACCTATGAGCTTTTGGGAATGAAGGACTTCAAACTCTTGGTCGCCACTCGTCCCGAGAGCCGAATGGGCTCGGATGAAATTTGGGAGCAGAGTGAGAAGGCCTTGATGCATGGGCTTGAGTCGCTCGGGCTTCCCTATGGTATCAGTCCCGGCGAAGGCGCGTTCTACGGGCCGAAGATTGAGATTCACTTTGTGGATGCGATCGGCCGGAGCTGGCAGCTTGGAACAATTCAAGTCGACTTCAATTTGCCCGAGGCGTTTGGCCTTGAGTACATCGGTGAGGACAATCACCCTCATCGCCCAGTCATGCTCCATCGAGCCATCTTAGGTTCGCTTGAGCGTTTCATTGGAATTTACATTGAACACACCGGCGGCAAGTTCCCAACATGGCTTTGTCCACAACAGGTTGTGATCTTGAATGTGACCGATAAGCAGACGGCGTATGCTGAAGAGTGCTTAAAGGCGCTGAAGGCGATTGGTGTTCGCGCCGAGTTTGATAGCCGAAATGAGAAGCTTGGCTTTAAGATTCGCGAAGCGCAGCTGCAGAAGATTCCGTACATGCTGGTTGTCGGCGATCAAGAGGTTCAGGACAAGACGGTGACTGTTCGGTTAAACGATGGTCGCAACGTAAATGGTCTGCCGTTCGCTGATTTTGTGAGTTTGATTCAAAAAGAAATGAAAGAGCGGAGTCTCGAGAGTCAGGTGGCTCAGAAGGCTGCTCCAAAAGATTCGATTTCTGACCAGGAGGTTAGTCATTAACGCAGGTGGTTTTGGTCGTCCCCCAGGGGGCGGCGGTTTTGGTGGCGGTTCAGGTGGTCCCGGTCGTCCTGGTCTTCCAGGAGTTCCTGGAGTTCCAGGTGCGCCAAGTGCTTCTGGCGGTCCAGGCGTTCCCGGTGTTCCCGGAGCCCCCGGTGCACCAGGTGCACCAAGACCCGGTGGTTTTGGTGGTCCTCGCCCTGGCGGTTTTGGTGGTGGCGGACAGGGTGCGCCTGCTGGTGGTGCGCGGTCTTTTGATCGTGGTCCACGGCGTGGAGCTCCTCAACAAAAGGAAGGTCCACGCGTCAATCGTGAGATTCGGGCACCAGAAGTTCGTGTGATCGATGAAGATGGTACGATGCTTGGGATTTTCCCGCCTTTCGAAGCGCTGCGAATGGCTGAAGCAAAGGGCCTCGACCTGATTGAGGTCGCACCGACGGCAAAGCCCCCAACTTGTAAGATCGCCGACTATGGCAAGTACAAGTATGAGTTGAAAAAGAAAGAGCACGAGGCTCGTAAGAACCAGACTGTGATCACGATCAAAGAGATTCAGCTTCGTCCGCGGACAGAGCAGCACGATCTTGACGTGAAGATGCGTCAGGCTCGCGGCTTCTTGCTCGAAGGCGATAAAGTGAAAGTGAACCTTCGCTTCTATGGTCGCGAGATGGCTCACCAGGAACTTGGTTTCGCTCTTTTGCAGAAAGTGATTTCGGCTCTGAGCGATCTTGCCATTATCGAAGCCAATCCAAAAATGGAAGGGAAGCAGCTCTTTGTTCTTTTGGCTCCGGACCCGGTGAAGGTGAAGGAGTTCGAGAAGAAACAGGCGGCTGAAAGCGGCGAGAAAAAGCCGACGGAATAGAAGCCGGATTTGAGTGTGAAGAATGAAAAAGCTGAGTCGGTTTCGACTCAGCTTTTTTTATCTGTGTACTTGTAGCTTAGCGAACGGGGCCGTCGTACTTTTCGATTTTGGTTTCGCCGCTTGAGTCAGTGGTGAAGCGATCGAGTCCCGGGCTCAGGTAGTAGGTGTTACAGATCCGGCCCTGAAGAATCGCGCCACTCA
>JAEUWE010000294.1 GCA_016791465.1 Pseudobdellovibrionaceae bacterium | reverse complement strand
CCAGCGCGGAATGGCTGCGCCTGCAGTATCGAATTCTGGTGAAGGTCGAATCTACTTCGACTCTACGGACAATAAATTCAAAGTTTCGCAGCATGGCGGCGGCTACGTCGACCTCGTGCCATCAGGTGGCGGTATAGGCGGTTCGGGTACAAGCGGAAAGATCCCGAAGTTCACGGCATCTGGAACAATCGGTGATTCACTTCTCGCCGATACTGGTTCAGTTGTAACCATTGAAGGCAATCTCAGTCTCGAGGGCGCCGGCGCTGGTGGACATAGCTATATTACGAATACCGCAACATCGAACATCTCACTCGTCACTGACAATGCAAACCTTGTCGTCATCAGCACGGGCAGTGTCCAGGCCAATGTTGCGAGCGCAGGGGCGTTTAATGTTGCGGCCCCTGGCAACACGACTCTCACCCTCAACTCCGGCGGCGGCGTCAACCTCTGGTCAATGAGTACCGACTACAACACAAACGGTAACCTCAACATCACGCAGACAGCAGGAACGCAAGGTTCCGTCATCGCCAACCGCTCGATTGCGTCGACGACAAACCCGATCGCATCCGGCGCAGCAATTGATCTCTCAACATCGAACACCCACACGCTCGCAAGCGTTGGCGGTTCGACAATCACACTGAGCAATATGGTCGATGGCGGTGTCTACAACATCGCAGTCGAAGATACGACGTCGCGCACCTACACTTTCTCAGGCTGTACGAACTCGTACTATAAGCCTGCGAACGCAGCGACGACTGCCGCCACGCGCACGATCTACGGCGTGATGACGGTGAAGAAAGGCGCGAACTGGGATTGTTACGTCACCTGGTCAACAGGCTTCCAGTAAGCCCAAAGTCCAAGACGCACTGATCTTAAAGAGACATGTCTCAGATTGAGACATGTCTCTTTTCATTCCACGATCCTCCGTGCACAATTAAAGCGTGGGGAAATCCAAAGTGAGTCCATTTTTGAGCCGTACTATTCGTCATCCTGCTGCATTCGTCGTAGTCGCGGCAGCGCTGCTCACTCTTTCATTTCAAAACTGCGCGCCCCAACCGATGGATCAGAGCGACTCCACCGCATCAAGTTCTGGCGACATGATCAGTGGCAACTCGTCGTATCGCCTTCCGCCATCGCAGAACCAACAGTTCAATTCTGGAATTACCTGCTCGGTCGCAGTCAACGCAACCAGCATCGCCGCCAACGCCAACCTCACTTATACCATCACGGCAAGTGGAACGCTGCCCACGGGCTACAAGGTGATCACCTACGGAACTAAAAATAATGTTGTCGATCAGTTCGGAGGAGAGACCTCAACGAATCTGATTCTCAGCTATACAAATCCAGGATACCTCGCCGGCAACTACACTCGCTATTTCCAGATTATTGACTCCGCCGGCCGCGCACTCTGCCAAACCAACACCGTCGCTGTTACTCTTCAGGGTCGAGGCTGCACTCTCTCAACTGACACGTCTTTCATCAAAGTCGGCCAGGCCATCATTCTCAACATCAGCTACGCACAGACCAACCCCACAGGAGCGGTGCTCAAGTGGTACGGCTCAAACAATGATGTGGAAATCGCCGGCGACAACTACGGACAGACCAACATCAACCAGTGGGTGTCGGTCGCCAACGAGTCCAATCGAGGCGTCCGCTATGTTCGACGCCTCGTTGTACACAACGCAGATAACTCGATCTTCTGCCAAACCAACAATGTCCGCGTCCGCGTCGACTAGGCTCGTGAGCAAACCCTCGAGCAATCCTATGACGCACCACTTTCTTGCCGCCCAGAAAACGCTGCGTCAATCCGCCTTGCGACCACCGAAGGTCTAGTTTTGGAGCCAAAGTGTATTAATTCAGGACCTTCCTCTTAAGCCTTCAGTCCAAACGCCGATGAGTTCTATGAACACTTCCTGGCCGGTCGTCCCGTCCAGGAGAAAAAGGAGAACGACTTCATGGCACAAAAGCTCAAACACAAAGAACCTACTTCAGGCCAAGCTCCCGCGACGGTTTCTAACCTGCCGACGAACTGCAAGGCCGACGGCTGCAAAAAGAAGTCAGAGAAAATGGACTTCTGCGCTGAACATTACGATTGGTTCAAGTGGGGCCTGATTACTCGCGATGGACAAAAGCCAATCGACTTTGACAAAAAGTATCAGTCTTTCTTGAAACACAAGAAAGCAGCTTAAGCGCTTCAACAAATAGACAAGTTCTGTAAACTCCGTTAAAAAACGTCGGGGCCCTAACCCTCCCCGGCGTTTCTTTTTTTCGGAGCAACCAAACATGAGATCCCTTCTCCTCGCGTTCAGTATCAGCCTCGTCATCTCACACACCGCACACGCAGAACTTCCGGTCACGGCGGTCGAAGCACTCGACCTCAAAAGCTACGTTGGCCGCTGGTATGATGTTCGCTCGATTCCAAACCGGTTCCAAAAAGGATGCACCAATACGACGGCCACCTACGCCCTCAACGGCGATAACAGCCTTCGCGTCGAAAACGAATGTACACTCAACGAAGATGGTGAACGGACAGTCAGCCGTGTGGTCGGCAAAGCCTGGGTAAAAAATGAGGCCGGCTCCAAGCTAAAGGTTTCCTTTGCTTGCCTCTTCGGGCTTTGCACAGAGCTTGCTGGCGGAAACTACTGGGTGCTCGCACTCGGGCCGGTCGAAAATGGGCTTTACTCATGGGCGATCGTCGGCGAACCCAAACGCAAGTACGGCTGGGTTCTCAGTCGTACACCGACACTCTCAGCCGCGGCGATGACCGAAATCGAAAGTCGGCTCAATGAGCAAGGCTACGATCCCTCCCGGTTCGCATCGACACCGCAGGAAAAATAAGCGCTTGATGTTTTCACAAAGCCAAGCCAGCGTTGAGCCATGAGTGCTCGAACCTGGCGCGAACTGCTGCGCGACAAGCAGGTGGTTTCTTGGTGCCTCTACGACTGGGCGAACTCAGCTTTTGCGACCACCGTGATGGCTGGATTCTTCCCGGTATTCTTTAAACAGTACTGGAGCGCAGCGGGCAGCGCCTCAGAATCCACAGCGAAGCTTGGTCTCGCCAATACTGTCGCCAGCTTTTGTCTTGGCATCTCGGCGCCTTTTTTAGGCGCAATTGCCGATCGATCACGCGGTCGAAAAAAACTGCTCTTCGCTTTTACTTTTCTCGGCGCACTTTCAACAGCCTCACTTTTCCTTGTCGCTCAAGGGAACTGGTTTCTCGCGGCACTTCTCTACGTTCTCGGCAGCATGGGATTCTCCGGAGCTCAGAGCTTCTACGATGCTCTCCTCGTTGCCGTCGCCAAACCACGCGAAATGGATCTCGTCTCAGGGCTCGGTTATGGACTGGGATATCTTGGCGGAGGCGTGCTGTTTGCCATCAATGTCTTTATGACTCTTCAACCCGAGATCTTCGGCCTCTCGTCGCCGGCCGAAGCCGTACAGATTTCATTTCTCTCCGTTGGCATCTGGTGGCTGATCTTTACGGCCCCCCTTCTCATATTCGTTAACGAACCGGAACTTACCCACCCCAAAGAATCACTGACGGAAATCATCCGCGGAGCGTGGTCACAGCTCATCAGTACCTTCCACCACCTTCGTTCCATTCGCCCGGCCTATCTTTTTCTCATCGCCAATTTTTTCTATATCGATGGCGTCAACACCATGATCAAGATGGCTGTCGACTACGGCATGTCCCTTGGCTTTCCTAGCAACTCACTCATCGTCGCACTTCTTCTTGTTCAGTTTATCGGCTTTCCCGCCGCCATCGGCTTTAGCGCTATTGCCAGCCGTATCAGCACCAAGCGCGCACTCTATCTCGCAATCGGCATCTACGCAGTGGTCACAGCTTTTGCCGCGACGATTTCTGAAGTCTGGCACTTTTATGCCCTTGCAGGATCGATTGGACTTGTTCAAGGCGGTATTCAAG
>JAEUWE010000208.1 GCA_016791465.1 Pseudobdellovibrionaceae bacterium | reverse complement strand
TACGATATGGTACAGTCGGTTCCTGCTGGTGTGACAGTAAAGGTCGTTGTTCCAGTTGATGACTGTGGTGCGCGGACAGTGGTGGTTGATGGAGTTGCATCGCTAAACTCGCAGACGCCAGAGCCAGTCGCAGCATCGAGGAAGTTAAACTTTCCGTCTGATTTACAACTCGTGTTGATGAGAGCAGTGAGAGTCAAGGCGAGTGCAACGCCTCGATTGATCGAAGTCGTGAGAAATGTTTTTTTGGTCATCCGTGCTGCCGTCAAACCGTGCCTCGCTTGCCATGGACAGAGCTAAAACACTCAGTCCTTCTGTCAGGTTATCGGAAGTTGCACGGATTTACTTATATCGGACGAAAGGACTGTTTTAACAGGTCTGCAACAATCTTAAGGTGAGACGTTGGTTAAAAATGAAACGAGGCTTTGTTGAGCCTCGTTTCATTTTGAGTTGAATTGATAGAACGTCGTTGGGTCTAGCCGCCGCCGTAGGTACTAAATGGGAAAGGATTTGCGGGGGCCGACGTCGCTGACGAGCCCGACGATGAAGAAGACGAGCGTTCGCGTGAGCTGCTAAGATTACCGTCGTTTGTCACCATGAATGACGGAACAGTTTCGTCTTTGAATCCACCGCGGCCGATGCCTGACGGATGACTGTAGTTGTAAACTGTACCTTCGTCGATGACGAATGTGCCACGGAATCCACCAATTTTGTAGAGGTCGCCGTCGGCAACATCTGGATGTTGGTCGACGCTGTAGGTTCCTTGATCGAGCCACTCCGACTGTGGAGTGCCTTGCGCCAGAACTGTAGCGCGGTCGGCGAGCTGGTGGTTGTTTGTCTTTTGAGCCCCGTTCTTTGTCAGAATATAAGACCATTTTCCTGGTTGCTTTGAATACCCTTGGCGCGAGCCATCGCGATAAGATTCACGAGCGTAAACTTTAATCAGCGGTGTACCGACGGGAAGAATGTTTCTCAGGTAGGCAACAGACTCGTTATCAATTCGTGTGCAACCGTGGCTGCGGATATTTGTGAATAGGTTGACGATACCGCCCCAGAACGAATCCTTGAAGAGGATAAAGTCTTTTTTGTCAGCTCCCCAGCCGGCTGTTCCGTGGTGCCACTGACCGCTTGGGTTTGGGCCGACTTTTGCTGTGTACCAACCAAAAGCTCCTCGCATATCACCTTTGCCGCCAGGCATGTATTCCGAGCTAAACCAAGCTGAGCGATTTCCCGGAGCTGGTACAGGAGGGTATCCTGCTTTGTACCAGGCTGGATAAACGCTGGCTGGCGATTCATAGAACTTTTCCCAAGTTGTGATGCGATAAGAGCCGGCATGAGTGCGTGTGCCGCCCTCGTCTTCGCCGTTAACCACGTCGGTCTCAAGAATCATTCGACTCACGCAGCCTTCATTCGGAAGACAGCGCTCATAGACGCGAAGCTTTTCTGTCGCAATGTTTGTCACGACATAGAGACGGTTGGCCTGCGCTTGCTTTTGACCTTCGATTTTTGGTGTTTTAGCATCAGCCGATACGAGGGTGTTCACTGCTGCAGCTGAAACGTCTTTCGGTTTTGAATTTAAAAACTTGCTTGAGATGAAGAGATTGACGCCTTTTGGAGCGGTTGACGATGTCTCAAGTACTCGAACGACGATAAAGCCTTCTTTGCCAACCGGAGTTGAATCGACGACTTCAACTTTGTCGTTAAGGCTCAAGAGGCCGGCGATCGACTCTTCTGTTGATTCTGGTTTATTGCGAACGCGAATACGATCCGCCGAAATAAAAGCCACAAGGCCGGGCTTGACGTCGCTGGTGGCGATTGCGCCGGTTTGCTGTTCGAGGCTTACGAGTCCCGTATTAGGCGCAATGGCATCTTCATTCTGTGCGTCGTTTTGCGAGCAAGCCGTTGTCATCATGGCAGTCAGGGCCAGCGTCGCAATGACTGAAAGTGGCATTTGGTTTCGAGACTTCATTTGGGGTGCTCCCTTTTCTTGGAGATTGAACTTGGGGGTCGCAGGCTGAATCGCAATTCAGGGGCCAGGTGGGATCACGTTTATTTCGAATTGGCCCACCTGAATGCGAAAGAGTTTCAGTTTGGTGTGGTTTTTTTCCGTGGAACAGATTCGGGGTCAGGTCCTAAGGACGGAATTGTTTTGGGGCCTGAAATCACGTTTGAGCCGTCTTGAGATGCTAAAATCGTGATTTCCTTCACTTTGTTCTGCTTTACGAACTGCGCGATCTCTTTGATGAAGCTATCGCTGGCGACGGCAAGACAACCTTGGGTCCAATCAACTACGACATTGAGGAATCCAGCGCAACGAAGCATGCGCTTGGGGCCATGTAGCCCAACGTCGCTACCCGTGAATCCTTTAGCGCGCTGTTCTTTCGTTGGATAACCAATCTCCATGAAGATGCCGAACTTATCACTGGGTCGAGGCATGGCCAGAGAGTAGGTGCCGATCGGAGTGCGCCAATCGCCCTCCTTAGTTTTGCCGATTCCAAAGAGACCAAGCGAGAGATCATAATTGGCAACAGGGCGGTCATTCTTGCAAAGATAGAGGACATTGATGTCTGCAAGTGCCACAAGTGATGTTCCGTATCCTTCGCACATGTTCTGTGTTGGAAGGTGCTTAAGGAGCCGAAGTGCCGAGCGAGGTGTGTAAGCGGGGCAATTGTCTTCGTCCGTCTCGCCGCCGGAGAGAGTTGGCGCTTGCCCATCGGTTTCGACAATCTGCTTTTGTAAAAGCGCGAGATCGCGCTGAGTTGGGGCCGCTTGAGAGAGGCCAGGCAAGCCTGCAGTCAGGGTGCCGAGGAGTGCCAGAGCTGTGAGTCGTGTTAGCACGGATTCGCCTTTCGTAAATGTTCGAGCGTCCTTGGTGGGTTGCACGACTCGGACCGCGCCAATTCAAATAGAGTGCTGTTTGGTTTGGGGTAGCGGGAATTTCTTACTTGATGTGACGCGGAATTGGGCGAGCCGGTCCGCGAAAGGAAAGTTATGAGAAGAAAACTTGAGGTCGGGGGCGCGTTTCTCCCGCGTTCTCAGATGCTGCGGCCTGAGCGATGGCTTCTTCTAAAATCCAACGTTTAGAAATGGTGAGACGCCGAAAATGCCGGTTTCGTTGAAGTTAACGAGGCCGATTTGAATGCCGTGAAGGCTCTTTGCGAAGTTCACCAAACCAATTTGGAAACCGTAGACGTCCTGCGCGCGATTGTAGAGGCCGAGCTGTGCTCCGTAAACCACCGTGTTGGGGCTGTGGTTTGCGAGCAGGGCGACTTGAAGGCCGACGACGGATGATTGAGCGGTGTTCCAATTGGCTCCGCCGGCGAGTTGTAGACCGTAGATGTCAGTTTTTTGAGTGTTCATATTGAGAAGGCCTGCGGCTTGAAGGCCGAGCGCCGTTGTATTGCCGTAAGTTAAGTTGAAGAGACCGGAGAGACCGATGCCGGTGAAGGTCTGATCGGTGATATTGCCGAGCGCGCCAATATCCAAACCATAAGTATCGCGATGGTGGCCCCACAGAACGCTGAGGCGTGCGCCGGTGATTGAGAACTCGTCCGATGGGAACTGCACGGGAGGTGCGATTGAGATTGCGAGTGGAGAAACCGCAGCCGCCGCTGAGGCTTCGGAACTTGTGAGGATGTTGAGCGCACCGGAAAGCAAAAGTGTGAGGGCCGCGATATATTTAAGCATAGCTTATTAGAAATGATCTTTTCGCGACGTGAAAGCCACGCCGCGTTTGGACCCGCCAGGTCTTGTTGCGAGTGGCTAGCGCTCGATCTCGAACTCAACGCGGCGATTGGCTTGGCGCCCCTGATAGTTGCCGTTATCGGCGATGGGTTGTGCTTCGCCTCGTCCCTCAGCACGAACTTTGTCGGCGCTGATGTTAAAGACATCGATCAGGCGGCGACGGATGGCGAGTGCACGCTTGTTTGAAAGATTGAGATTATAGATGTCAGGGCCGACGGAGTCCGTGTGTCCCTCGATGGTGAGTTTTTTAAATCCAGTGCGCAGATTTCCGGCGAGCTCGCGAAGGACTTCGTCATAGCGGCCGATCATTTTATCGGAATCGAATTCAAACAGTATAGAACGTGTGCGGAGGCGTTCTGCGACTCCGGTCGATCCGGATGTTGTCGGTACCGTCTCAAGGTAGGAGACGGGTTGTTGCTCTGTGGGCGATTGCCTTGCTGGCCGGGAGTCATTTTCGATCGGACCAAACGAGTAGTTGAGTCCGGCATAAACGCGCCAGTCGGGAGAGGCTTGGCCTTGAATGAGCTCCGTGCCGCCACCGGCGTGAACGGCAAGCTGTGTGGTGACGTCGTGTTTCAATCCGAGAAGCCATTCAAATGAGGTGAGGCTGCGATCACCGTAGGCGTTTGAAGTCTCGGCAGGAAGGCCACCGAACACCTCAGTGATGAGCTTGGTGCTAAGGCCTGGGAAGTGATAGCTTGCGGCCGCTGATGCGATCCACTGTGAGCCAAGGGGGTCGGCGATCGAGCCCGCGATTTTTTCGCCTTTCGAACGAAGGCGATAGCCGACGTTGGCGCCAAGGGCGAAACGTCGAACGGTTGTATCGACAGCGAGTTCGAAGTTGGTTGTTGGACCTGCGCCGCGACCAGCGAAGGGATTGTCTTGGATCATATTGAAGCCGGTTGAGAGTATGACGGCAGCGCCGCCCGCATCGTCTCCGAAGAAGCGGTACTTGGTATTCAGTCGAACCTCAGTTACTCCGTTTGCTGCAAATTCTCCGCGTGTCCCTGATCCGTCGTCGACTTGTTGGCTGAGGACCTGTGGAATACTGATGCCGAAATCCCAATTGCGCATGAGGCCCATGCCCGCGTTGACATCAAGACTCGTGAGGCGGTCGGTGAAGTTTGTGCGACTGCCGGCGGCGTTTTCGTAGTAGGGAAGCGAGTTCACTGCGTAGTTTAAAAACAGACCAACGTTAAAGATGCCGGGCTTGAGAGTTTCAGAAGATTGCACAGTGACAAAGTCGAGCCCGTTGGTGGTGGGGTTAAAGTTCTGGGCGCTTGATCCAACGACATTGGCATTTGCGTGATTTGGAACAGAAAAAATGGCAAAGCATGCAAGAACAGCGATCGCGCTGCGTTGAATTTCAGTCTTCATCCTTGCCTCACTCTTCCTTGATCGGCTCAATTATAACTATGAAAACACTTCTTTCATTTTGGTTCCCGATTCTCATTTCTGCAACCCTTAGTATTTCGGCGCGAGCGGCGGTCGATGGTTCTGAGCCGGCGCTCTGGGTCGGGGGTATGGGGGGAGTGCTCGTTCCAAATAAGAGTGGGACATCAGCTCGAACGCAGCTTGGATTTACGGTTGGCGCGAAGATTGGTTCAGAATTTGCCGTTGGAGGCTATTACTCGACTTCGCACAAAGCCGAAGGAGCTCCAGTGGGTCAGTTTGATCTCGACTTTTATGGAGTTGAAGGAAGCTATCATTTTGAAGGTGAAGCGCGAGGTGCGTACTTCGGTGCGCGATTGGGAATCACGAAAATGGATTTTGGAGTGTCACCCAACGAAGTCACAGCGTCTCCGTTCCACGTTGGTTTAGTGGGCGGTTACAACTACTGGTTGGCGCGGTCCGTTTCTGTTGGCGGCGATCTTGGTTTCTATTCGGTCTCGAAGGGTGAAGCGACGTCGCGGGCCGGAGTCACTTCCAGTGTTGACTCTTTCACCGCCCTATCCTTTTTGGCGACCGTGAAGTTCTGGCTCTGAGTGAAAACAAGCGCGGTGTAAATGGCCGCGATTGCAATAAGGGCGATGGTTGTTACGAGATAGTCCTTGAGGATCGATAAAAGCGACATCACGGCTCTAGTGCACCGTGATGTGAGCCTTGCGTCAAGCGGACTGCGACGATGGTCGTGCTCCGAAGAAAGGGCGCGGGATCAGTCGTCGGTACGACCCTGTAGTGCGGATGAAATCGTTCGACCGTAAGTATCGGAAATTGAGACGGCTTGAACCGAGTAGTCTGTTGAGGCCGTCAAACCTGTGATTCGTACTTGGTGACTTGTGCGCAGGATATTGTCCGATGTGGTGATCGTTTGCACACCGGCTGCGTTTTTGGCAACAACTTGGCTTGTCGCCGGGATGTCGGTGTTCCAAGTGACGATGAACCCATCGTTGAATTTCTCAAGCAGAGTGAGATTGCTGATGACGGGGCGCTCGCCTTCTTTACAGGGATTGAACATCACTTCGTTTGAAAGCGCGAAGTTATCTTTGCTTACCGGGGCCCAGCCACGAGCGAGAAGGTCAGTATAGGCCTTCTGTGGTTTTGAGGCGTTGTTGGGGTCAAACCACGTGCTGTTACCGCTGACGCCACAGGCTGGGTCAGCGGGCTGACCCGCGGTCACTTTACGCATCAAGAGGATGAGCGAGATGTGGTAGCGCGGCCCTTGGTAGTATTCGAGGACCATCGGGATTTCGCTAGTTGCGTCGAGCGCAATTGGCGCGACACCACAGCCGAGTCGGGTCGGGTGATCGCCATCGTTGTCGACGTTTGCCGCGTAAGTGCCATCAGAGCCGCGCAGTTTCATGACCGCGCCATCGTCAGAGAGGATTGCAAATTGATAGAGTCCTGGTTCTTGTTCGAGCCCGAGGCGGAGAATCGATTTGAAGCGAAGTGCGAAATATTCAATCAAAGTGCTTCCAGAGTCGTTTTGAACAGTGCCGCCGGCCTCGGTTGCAAATCCCATCTGGAAAAGACGTGTCGGCACATTGAGTTCTGAGAAGAAGAGACTTTGGGTTGAAGCTGTTCCGTTTGAAATCATGGTGCTGACGTTATGTTGGGGGCTTACGCCCGAACCGAGCCACCAAAGCTCGGCTTTGAGGCCCTGATTGGATCTCGGATCGGGAGTTCCGCCAAAAGGATCGCAAACTGTTTTTGTGACTGGGTACTTATTGACGTCCATTTTTGACATCCGGATCTCTTCTTTTGCGACGATTGTTTCGTTGAGATCGCTATTGGACGAGCAGCCGACAATGAAAGTCAGTGGGATCAGGAGTGCCACGCTGTTTTTAAGAATTGAGGGTGTGCGATCTTTCATAAGGCCTCCGATCGACAATGCGAGTCGTGATCGACACACATCGCGCTACAGACATCATCCTAAAGAAAGGCCAATCGAACGGGGACTGTTAGAAGTTTGGCAGTTTTTCGGGAATTGGCTGGCGGCCGGGTGGATTGTCTATGACATCGTCGGCTGAAAATAACTTTTTCGAAAAACCGAGGATTTGATCTGTTTTATTTCGGTGACGTGTTAAAGAGTGTTTCGTTATGCGTCGTCTTGTTGAATATGAGACCGTGACCTCCCGACTTTTGGGAGTTCTGGCTCGAAGTACAAAGTTTGAATGTCAACCGAGTCTCGATCGCATTTTGGCTGAGAACCCAAAGCTGCTGGTCGTTTTTAATCACGGAACTCCGCTGTCATGGCTTCCTGCGGCCTGCTTGCTCACGTCGCATGTCTGTGCGCGGGGAGGCGGGCATCGCAAACCATTTGCGGTGATGGATCGATTCTTCTATTCCGTGCCGCTGCTCCAGAGTTTGGCGAAGTACATTTCGCAAACAGATCGGCCGCTTCGTTTTCAAGAGCTGATCGACGCTTTTCAAAAGATGGATGCTGGCGATCTTGTCGTTTTTCCTGAGGGCTCCAATTGTTTCTTTGGTCCCGGCGATGAACTGCAGCCGTTTCGCTCGAACCGGTTCATTGAAATTGCAATTGAGGCTCGGGTGCCGGTTTTGATTTGTGTGCACCGTGGGTCAGAGCATTGGGCGAAAACGGTGTCAGTTGCGCCGTGGATCTATCTGAGTTTACAGAGCATTGTGGGTGGAACTGTTATTGATCGATTTCTCCAAGGGCGTTTGGAGAAATCTGGGAAAGTGACGATTCCAATTTTGCCGACACCGATGGCTTGTTTTGAAATGCGGGCAGAGCTCCATCATCCGTCCACTTGGATGCTTCCGGCCTCAGGGGAAGAACGCGCGGAGCGGATTGCGAGCGAAGCAAAGCAGATCTATGAAAAAATGACCGCCATGCTGTCAGAGCTTTCTCGTTAGACAGGTCGGTCGTGTGTTTATTCTAGAGTTGGAACTCCATGCTGGGTGTTCTTGCGCGGTTAAGATCGCATGAAACTCGACAGACCTCTTTGTGGCTGTTACGAACCGAAGCAAGAGCGAATTTCAAGTAGGACCAGAGGGGGATATTCGTGGTTATTGAAAAGCGTCAGGCTGATGGTGTATTTGTCGAAGTTCATGGCGTTGAGCTTTCGGGCGATGAGCGTGAACGTCTTTTTTCGGGACTCTCGTACTTGCAGAATGAGGCACCGTCGGATGCGACAAGTCGACTTGTTATCAGTAACTCTGATGATGGGTGTGAGCTTCGCTTGGTCATTCGTTCCGTTGCTCGCCGGTTTGAAGTTGAATCTCTTGGTGCAAAATTTGGCGAGGCTTTTGATGGCCTGCTTGGTACTTGCGGACGTCAGTTGCAGATGTGGCAAGAAGAGCGTTGGTCAACGCTGCAGTAATGTTTTAAGTCGCTCCAGAGCTTCGATTTTGATTCGAAGCTCAACTGCATTCGCAGAACCTCGTTTTTCTCCGACCTCATTGTCTCCGAGCTGAAACAGGTCGCCTCTTTCAAATCGAATATCGGCAAGCTGTTTGGTCAACCTTTGCGGAAACCAAGACAAAAACTCGCGTGAGCTTGATCGACAGAGGAGCTGTCGGTTCTTGCCTTTTTCAAAAAGCGTATCTCCGGTCACACGGGCAAGGTCTGGAACTTTTGGTGGAGGCTCGCGCCTCGCCAAAAGGTAGCTGAAGGTGACCGTTTCGTTTTTTATCGGGAGTCGGGATTCGAGCGCTTCCCACCAATCGGGCTTAAGTGGAACTGTGCGGTCATGGCACCAGTCCTTCTCGGAGTGAAGGAGAAGCGGGCATTCTTCGGCGTGTGTGCATGGAGCCCAGATGTAAAATCCCGCTTCTTGAAGCGTGTGCCGCAGGCGTTGAAGCTTGCGCGCATCGTCCGAGGTCGACGGCTCGATGATGACAAGGCCGCCCATCGCACTTGATGTCAGACGACGGATCAGGGTTGCTGATTCTCGTTCGTCTTGGAGCTCGGTTAGCACATACGACAGGACGATAAGATGCCGCGGGCTGAAGCTCGGGAGCGGATCAGATTGTAGGTTGAGCGCTCTGCTGTTGATGTCAGCGGGGGGTGCGAGGACCGTATTTGAATCTGAATCTGAGACCGAGGCATGGAGGCGTGCCGCCCGTTCGACGACGCGATGGTCGCGATCAAAGAGGTGGACTCGCTCGAACGGAGCGAAGGGGCGAAGTCCAAGGCTCGCGGCACCTGAGCCGCAGCCGATATCGACGAGGTCGGTGAAGCCTGAAAAAAACTGGCGGGCTTGCCCGCGACGCCCCACGGTGCTGGCGCGCGAAAGATTGAGCGGATGATAGTATGCCAAAAGCGCTTGAATGGCCCAGGGCTCATGCCAAGGCGATCTCTCGAGAGGGTTTGAAACATAATGATTTGAGAGACGAAGAGCGGAGGCAGCCAAGGTCTTGATATCGGCGGCGGTGGTATCAAGTGAATCGATCTCTCGTCTGAGGGTCGTGTTGAGCCATGAGGTCCAATCTGGGGCTGACTCTTCTAATTTGGGCTGGGAGGAATGATTTTCCACGTTGTTGTGCTCCGATTTTCCGCGTTAAATCGAGTTAACCTGAAAGATTGGAGTTCTCAAATGGCGAAATTGAAGAAGAAGACCCAATTGAAAAAAGTGAAGGCGAAAAAGAAGGTTGCGAAGAAAAAAGCGGCCGTTCGCAAGAAAACGGTGAAACGCGCTGAAACAGTGAAGCGCACGTCGGCGCAAAAGAAGGCGGCAGGTTCTTCGGCGAGCTCGATGATTGGTAAAGCGGCTCCTGATTTCGTCATGCCATCGACTGGTGGCAAGAACCTTTCGTTTAAAGACTTCGCCGGCAAGAATGTGGTGCTTTATTTTTACCCAAAAGACAACACGCCCGGCTGCACGCTTGAAGGACATGATTTCCGGCGACTGAGTGCAGAGTTTGACGATGAAAACACAGTGATTCTAGGCGCTTCGAAAGACTCCGTGAAGAGTCACGAGGGGTTTCGTGCGAAATGTGAGTTCCCGTTTGATCTGATCGCCGATGAGGATGAAAAACTTTGTCGCGCTTTTGATGTGATTCAAATGAAGAGCCTTTATGGTCGAAAATACGAGGGAATTGAGCGCTCGACATTTGTCATCGATGGACATGGCCGGATCTTAAAAGAGTGGCGCAAGGTGAAGGTTGATGGACACGCGCAAGAGGTGCTCGATTTTGTAAAAAGTCTGGCGCGAGCGTAGGGTCTTTTGATGCGCATCTACGACCTGAGTCCGCGGCTATCAGATAAAACCGGCGTGTTTCCGGGAGATGTGCGTTTTCGTCGAGACACCGCCATGAGTTTTGAGGCAGGTCATCACTTGGCACTGAGTGCTGTGACGACAACTCTGCACATCGGAAGCCATGCCGATTCGCCGGGCCACTATGTGCGGCGAGGTTCTGGAATTGATCGTCGAGCTTTGGGACTTTACGTCGGGCAGTGTTGGGTGGCGAACGCATCGGCCGGTCGAGGTGAGCAAGTCGCAAAGATGCATCTGTCGGCGACGGCGATTACAGCAGTCGAGCGGCGCCATGTTTCTCGAATTTTATTTCGCACCGGAACGTTTCCAGATCCTGAGAATTGGAATTCTGACTTTGCGAGTCTTTGCCCGCAGTTGATTCATTGGCTGGCCGATCATGGTGTGGTTTTAGTCGGTATCGACACGCCCTCGGTCGATCCGGAAACCTCTAAGACGCTTGAAGCCCATGCGGCCCTGGCGGCGCGCGATCTTGCCGTGCTCGAGGGGATTTGCTTGAGCGGTGTTCCCGAGGGGCGCTATTTTCTATCGGCGGCACCGTTGAAAATTGTGGACGGTGATGCTGGTCCCCTGCGGGCGTTTTTAGTTGAAGGGCTTGAAGGTGATGTGGCGCCCAATGTGCCTGTGATCGTGTGTGAACGTGGCGGCGAGTAGGCTGTTTCCTTCTGCTGTAAGCGCGATCGATTCCGCGGGTTGGCTTTTGGTGTTTCCGCTTCCAGAGGGCGGGAAGGCTAGAGTGCCATCGCTCTGGCAGGCGCTGTTCCCAAGATCGAAAATGCGCTGGGAGTGGGACGATTCTGCTGACTCGCGCGTTGTTCAGCTCTGGCACTTGCGTCGAGAGATTGCGGAAAGTCAGAAGGTTATCTACAGCAAATGGTACCGCGATCGCGCGACCGTTTTTTCGATGCCTTGTTTTCGCGCGCTTTACCGTGTCCTTGAGCCGGCACGGCAGGCGCTTTCTGCTGATGCGCGCGAAATTCTAGAGCTGCTTGAGTATGAATCGCCGCTTTCGACGAAACAGCTTCGGCGTGGGGTTGGACTTCAGGGTAAAGAGAACGAGAAGCGATTTCACGCGGCGACGCGCGAGCTGTGGCGAAGTCTCGCGATGGTTGGGATCGGTGAGATTGACGATGGAGCGTTCCCTAGCCTCGCGCATGCGGCAACTCATACCGTTTTTGAAGATCAGGCCGCGCGGGCAGGTCGGCTTTCAGTGCAAGACGCCTGGGAGCAGCTGGCTGAGTGGCCTGAGCTTGTGCGGGCCACTCGGAAGATTCTTGGTGTCAATTCTGGAATGAAAGCTTAGTTGAAAGAGACTTTGGCAGTGGTGGAAGTTCCGAGCGCGGGATCAAGAACGTCGCGAGATTAAAGAGATCTCCAAAAATGCGATGCTGATCCGTTGACGCTTTCAAATACTGGTGTCCGCTCGAGCCGCCGGTGCCGATTTTAGATCCCAGCATACGATGAACCATCAGAGCATGGCGGTAGCGCCAGGTGGTCATCAATTCATCGATATCTTGAAGTTTTGTCAGTAGCTGAAAGGGAAGACTGAGTAGCGGCTGTTCCCTGTAGAGTAGGATAAGAAGTGCCGCTTGAAGAGCCGAGTGGGAGAGGCGGAACGTGCCGGCTTTGCGGAGCTCCTCGTAGCGATTCGGGTCGGTAATGGCAGCGAAGGTGGATTCGGCCTCAGCGATTTGTTTGAGATTTCGTTCCTTATCCTCTTCGGTTTTGGCAAAACGAATGATCGTTTCTTTGTCGTTTTCAAGCATCGTGCGCACGGCTTTTCCGTACTCGCTTTGAAAATCAAAGTCCTTATTAGAAAGAAAGGGTGCTCGCGCGAGCCACGCATCAACGCGATCAAAGAGCGAGGGTTCCTTCTCAGCTTGGAGCAGTTGCTGCTCCTCGGCTGGCGGAACATGGGCGTGGTAAGGTGTTGAGTTGTATTTGAGTCGACGGTCTGAGCGAAGGCCGAGTTTATTCTCAATGAGCCGCCACTGTAGCGACTGAAAGCCACTCGCTGGATAAAGCAGATCGCGGAAGTCGAGAAAGTCGAGCGGAGTCATCGTCTCGAGAACTGATACTTGATCGACAAGGAGGCGTTGGATCTCAACGATGCGTCCGAGACGAGACACGGCTGTACCCATGTCGCTTTCGTGAACAAGGTCGCTGGCAAAGAGGCTCATAA
>JAEUWE010000168.1 GCA_016791465.1 Pseudobdellovibrionaceae bacterium | reverse complement strand
TTTGGAACACCTTGTTCCAATTGAACTCGACAGCCGGATGGGGCGTCCGATACACCAAGAGCATGGATCAAGAAAAGAGATCGATATTTGAGTTCCAAACTGTACCGGAGTTTCTAGCCTATGAGCTGGAGGCCCGAATACGCACCAATCCACGATATTCGCTGCGGGCTCTTGCGAAGCATTTGACGATGAGTCCGGGCGAATTGAGCGAAATCATTCGGGGCAAGCGAGCGCTCAGCCTCAAGGTTGCTCAGAAAATCGCACAGGCTCTCGAAATGAGCCCAGCTGAGTTTCGACAGCTTTTGGCTCTGGCCGCCAGCCGAGTCGCCGCAGCGGCACTGCCGCTGAAGACGGAATGGCAGAACCGACAGAACTTGGATGAGGATCGTTTCCGACTCGTTTCGGATTGGTGGTGTTTCTCAATTCTTAATTTTGCGGAATGCACTGATTTTGAATGGGATGCAAATCTCATCAGTCGAAAGCTTGGCATTACTGCATTTGAGGCGCGTCAGGCCATGGAGCGTCTCGAGCGATTGGCGCTGGTTGTGAAGACATCGCCTCGGACCGTGCGAGTTGCTCATGACTTTATTGAGCACCTGACAAATATTCCATCGGCGGCCATTCGACGCTATCACCGCAGTTTACTAGAGAAGGCGATCGTGGCCCTTGATGAGCAGGCGATGGATGAGCGCGACATCACCGGCGTTGGAATGGCCATCGACCCTCGCGATCTTCCGGCGATGAAGTCCGAAATCGCGGAGTTTCAGGATCGACTGATGGCCAAGTATGCCAAAGGAACAGGCGCCGCTCGTCGCCGCCGTAAGGCAACGGCCGTCTATCAACTTGAAATGGCGTTGTATCGTCTGACTCAGAAGGAGCAGGACCAATGAATTTTGCGCGTTGGGCTTTGATGGCCGTGACAGTATTGAATGTGGGTAGTGCTCTGGCGGCTGCGCCGACTCGGGTCGGAAATGGCGATGACGGTGGCGACCTTGAAAAAGGCACGCCAATCACGTCCGGAATATTGGTTGAAACTCGCGATGAAGCGGCTGCTCTTTTGAAGAAGCTTAATATCTCCGCGGTCGAGGGCCTTGGGGGTCTCCTCCCTGAGGTGGAAAAGGCACCGCTTGTTTTGATCGGGAAGAATGTTGTGGTTGATCAGACGTCTGCCACTCCCGAAGAGATCGAGAAAAGCAAAGAGGAGGCGCGAGCGATCGGCGCTGTAACCGAAGGCGATCGTCCTGTCTATGCGCGAACGTTCCCCGAGCCACACGCGGCGACGCGGTTCTTTCCGTCAGCCTTAATGCTCGATCGCAAACAGCTGATAGCTCTTCATATTCATGAGGCTCTGCACCGGGCACTGCCAAAGGAGCTCCGTGAAGATGAAAAGGTTGTGAGCCGCGTAACGCTTGCCATTTCGTCTGAAGGTGCCACCTTTGATCGGGTGAACGAGGCGATGGCACAGGTGAAAACGCAGGGGAGCGGCAGGCTGCCTACGGCAGTATCGTACAATCCGTCGGCTGTCGCCGCTCAAGACGAGGCCAACGTGCGCGCGAAGCTTGGCTTGAGTCCGGATGGTCCGCTGATGAAGCGACCAAGTACTTTTGAGTATGGCTACCGATCGTTTGTGAATGTCGACGAGGCGAAAGCAAATGCGCCGGTTTCGAGCATGCATTCGGTAAAAAGCTTTCTTTATCCGTTCGGCGGCAAAGCCGATGCGCTTGGCGTTGGCATCGAAGCGACTTTCATTAAACTTCCGGAGCAGAGCTATCTTGGTCCTCTCGGACTATCGGCTCGATTGAAGCTTGCAACATGGCGCGATTTTGATGTCGATGCGTTTGGCGCTTTTCATCTTTACACGATTGCCGCCGACGAGTTTAAGGGGACGCCACTCGCTCGCGACACGTTTACTGCGGGCCTTGCGATTCGTCGCGAGACGAGTCGATTCAGAATTGAAAATCAAATTTACACAACCGCCGGCAGTGAAGCGAAGCAAAAGCTAGGGAAGATCGAGTACACTCACACATATGGCTCTATTGTGGCGGCTCGCGTTGGCGCTGCGGCGAAAGTTCCAATAGCGGGTGAGTACCATTTTGATTTTGGTGGAATCGGCGAAGTGCTCTTGGCCAATCCATACACGGTGCAGGGTGGAAGTTTCAACTATAGTTCAGATCGTATCCGAGTGGTTTCCGTGGGGCCTGAAGTGGCGATCGCGAATGGCGACTTCCGTTTTGCGGTGAATGGTCGTTACGTCATCGATTCAACAAATAAAGTTTCGCTCGATCAATTGGGTGACCTGATGGGCCAGGGAGTTGGCCAAGGTTCTGTGGGAGGATCTCTGTCATGGCAGTTCTAAAGTGTCGCTCAGGCCTTTGGCCTTCGCTGCTTTCCGCGCAGGGGCGCGGAAAGAATTCAACGTGTCGCTCAGGCCTTTGGCCTTCGCTTGTGGTGGTGGGATTTTTGGCGGCGGGTTGTTCGTCCAGTAATTGGTGGTCGGGAAGTGGGTCCGGTGATTCACCAGTGCAGGAAAAGGCTTTTGCAATTGATGCCGTGAAGCTTATTCGTCCCGATATTGAACGTGGCGATGAAGAAGCAACGTACAGTCAATCACGCTATATGCTGAACGCGCAGGCGCGCCTGCTTCTTCGCTACGAAAGTCTTTCGGAGAAGAAAAGTGTACTTGAAACGAAGCCGCTCAGACTCCGTCTCTACGGCGCGACGCCTGCTGATGTTGATGCCATTCGTGCTCACGCAAGAGTTTGTCCGATCACTCGCCCTTGGATGATGGCCGCGACGTGGGCTTCGGCTCATCCCTGGCGGAAGGGCGAATGGGCTCCGGGAGGAGACCTCGACGAGGCTGAGTGTGTGGCGGCAGATGCGGTGGCAGCCGATGGTCTCTGTACGGAGGCCGACGCTGTGTGTTTTGATCTCACGCGGTGGTATAAACTCTGGATTTCGGAACGTCCCGACGCGCCGGAGAACTATGGATTTGCGCTGGTGACGGGTGTTCCTTTCATGGTCTATGGCGATGCCGCGCCGGCTCGAGCTCCGCGCATACAATGGTTTGAGACGGCAAGTCCCATGTGATACTCCTTTTCCTCTCGAAATGGGGAAAAGGGGTAGGGGATATGGCAACCGAAAATCCATGTGGTCTCGACGGCATTGAGTTCATTGAATTTGCGAGTCGGGATCGCAATGTGCTTGAGCACCTCATGCAGCGATCGGGGATGACCCTGGTCGCT
>JAEUWE010000151.1 GCA_016791465.1 Pseudobdellovibrionaceae bacterium | reverse complement strand
GGCATGAGGCCTGAAACATTTCCCGCCTCGTTCGTTACTCCCGCGATATCGGCGACCGAACCATTGGGATTCACTTTATAGCGAAGCCAAACTTGTCCACGATCCTCAAGCCGTTTCGCTTCATCAATTGAAACCGTATAGCGTCCGTCGGCATGAGCGATGGGAATCCGAAGTCCTGACGCCGCTTGCGCCTTAGCGTTTTGACCAAAGCGCGAAAGGCCGCCGACGACTTTCAGCTCCACCCACTCATCGATAAAACGAAGTCCTTGATTGCGCGAAAGTGCTCCCGGCAAAAGTCTCGCTTCACAGAGAATTTGAAAACCATTGCAGATTCCAAGTATTGGCGTTCCATAGGATGCCGCTTCGCGAACCGACTTCATCGCGGTCGCCCGCGCCGCCAAGGCGCCGCTTCGCAAATAGTCGCCGTAGCTAAATCCTCCAGGAAGAATCAACGCCGAGTACTCTTTGTGATCGAACAGATCACCGTGCCAGAGCCAGCGCGGCTCGCCGCCAAGTTTTGCGACAGCCTCAAAAACATCGCGATCGCAATTCGTTCCTGGGAACCGTATGACGCCGACCACGGATTGACCGATCGACTTAGCCATTCGCTTCACCAAGACTGAATGTTTCGATCAGCGAATTACAGAGAAGCGATTCCGCTACTTTTTTTGCAGTCGCTTCGGCTTGTTTTCGGTCGCTTGCTGAAACCTTGAGTTCAACAAAACGCCCAACACGGCACGACAGCACCGGTTCGCCTTCGCGTTTCAAAGTTTCCTCAACCGCACGACCTTGCGTATCGAGAACCTCTTTTCGCGGCATCACTGTCACACCAAAAGTAAACTCAGCCATCACTTACCCCCTGCTTGACGCAAACGATCCCGCACTCCGCGGTAAGCCTCCGCGATGCCACCAAGATCCCGACGGAAACGATCTTTATCCATTTTTTCTCCGGTCTTCGCGTCCCAAAGTCGACACGTGTCGGGAGAAATCTCATCCGCGAGGCGCAAGACGCCGTCCTTGTCATAGCCGACCTCGACTTTGAAATCGATAAGACGAATTCCCGCCTTCAATAGATACGGCACTAAGACCGCATTGATTTTCAAACCAAATGCTCGAAGAGCGTCGAGCTCGGCGCGGTCGCGCGCGGTCTTGAGCATGATCGCCTGCTCATCGCTCACAAAGGGATCGGCAAGCGCATCATCCTTGTAGTAAAACTCCACAAGTGGCGCATCGAGAGGGGTCCCCTCTTCGAAGCCAAATTTCTTCGCCGTTGACCCGGCAAGGATGTTACGCACAACGAGTTCAAGCTTCACCATCTTGAGTTTCCGAGTCACAATCGCATTCGGAGGAATCTCCTGAATACGATGTGTGAGCACGCTGTTTCGCTCCAGCTCATCAAAAAGAAGCGCGCAGATCTCTCGATTGAGAGCCCCCTTCTCTTCGAACGAACCTTTTTTTTGGGCATTGAAAGCCGTGAGGCTGTCTTTGTATTCCTGAAACAACAGGTCCGGCTGCCCAGGGATGGAAAATAGCTTTTTGGCCTTACCTTCGTAGATCAACTCGCCCGGCTCGTACACACTCATGCATTCCCTCCAACCAAACCCACTCGTGCCAAGTGCTCGCGAATGGCCCTCTTGTGTCTCTCACCTGAAAAAACACCTTCAATCTCGAGGGCCGAAAGCCGCGATGTCACGTCAGAATTCAGCAGCGCAGCCTCCTTGAGATGCTGACCAGCCTTCAGCCCGTGACTGAGTTTTTGCACAAGCTGATAGGCGTCCTCCCGAGAAAGCCCCTTTTCGACAAGCGCCAACAGAAGATGTGAACTAAATAAAAACCCGTGCGATTCCGCCATGGTCTGCAGCATCGCCTCACGATTCACCTCAAGCCCTTCAATCAGATCCGCCATTCGCGCACAGGCATAGTGAGCCAGAATAAACGCATCGGGCACAATCACCCGCTCAACCGAAGAGTGCGAGATATCGCGCTCATGCCAAAGCGCCATGTTTTCAAATGCGGAAGAGGCGTAAGACCGAAGCAGTCTCGCCGCACCCGTTAAGTTTTCTGCTGAAATCGGATTCTTCTTATGCGGCATCGCGCTTGAACCCTTTTGCCCGCGGCCAAAGGCCTCCGTCACCTCGCCAATTTCAGTTCGCTGCAAATGACGAAGTTCAACGGCCAAACGCTCAATACCGCCCCCCAGAAGCGCGAGCGCCGAGAACACAGCTGCATGGCGATCGCGCGGAACAACCTGGGTCGCAATCGTTTCGGGCCGAAGCCCCAGCCGTTTACAAACACCCGCCTCTACGAGAGGCGTTTGCGTCGAATAGGTTCCCACTGCGCCCGAGAGTTTTCCGACGCGAATTTCAGCGAGTGCTGTGGTCAAACGTTCGCGGTGCCGCGAAAACTCGGCCCAAAATCCAGCGAGCTTCATTCCAAAGGTCGTCGGTTCCGCATGCATTCCATGTGTGCGACCGGCGCAAAGCGTGTCAGCCTCAGCCACCGCGCGGGCTTTTAAAATCGAAATCAATCTCTCCACAGCCGATAGCAGTACGGCTCCCGCCTCAGCGATTTGCAAATTCAACGCGGTATCCAAAACATCGCTCGACGTCAGCCCGTAATGCACCCAGCGCCCTTCGGGGCCGACGTTTTCCGCTACGCAACTTACGAATGCGATGACATCATGCTTCGTTGTTTTCTCAATTTCATCGATCCGCGCAACATCAAAACGCCCGCGCACTGCGATCGCTTTTGCCGCCTCAGAGGGAATCAATCCGAGCTCGGCTTGCACTTCAGCCACCGCTTTCTCAACTTCAAGCATCCAGTAAAACCGACGCTCGGGTTTGAAGACGGTTCCCATCTCTGGTTTCGTGTAACGGTCAATCACGGCTGTGCCTCCTCGCGACGAAGCCCTTGCTGTTTTGCGGCGGGATCCCAATCCCTGCGCAGCTTCTCAAGCCGCTCGATCCAAAGATCCTCCGACATCCGCAAACCCCAGACTCCCGTCGCTCGGTGCGTTTCAGGACCAGCGAATACCAGATTGCGAATCGGAGCACGCATTGATTTTTTTTGTTGATTCGAACGAGCACCAAAGCGCGACGTATCCGAGTAGACGACAAATGGCATTCGAATTGCCGGGGCCGTGAGTGCGATCGGCGACGGAGTCACCCAATTGAAATCACAACCAACAAAGTGAGCTTTCAATCGCTCTTGAACCAAAAGTCGCTGCTCGTCGCGATACACGTGATCCGTCCGCGACCAATATGGAATTCTTATCCATGCGTCGTAGACCTGCGACTCTTCCGTCAGCGCCCCCGTGCGCTCGGCACGCTCGAGAACGATGAGGTTATCATGGCTCCAGGGCCGCTCAACCGAACCAACTAAAACCATAAACGGCGGCATCTCTGGAAGGCGCTGCAGATAGGCGCTGTGTCCAGCCCCCATCCCTTTGATCGCAAAACGCATTCGCCACCAAGCCAGTGAACTTTCAATCGGAAGCTCAGGTGCAACATCGTCGAGTTCGTACACGCCGCTAGAGTGAGCCGTCGCGGCAACAAACGAGTCGTCCGCCGATTCATCTCGGGAAAGCATCCAAACCACCGAACGTGTTCGCTCCGTCAATGGACCCGCCAACGTCTCAACATCGATTCGATCAATGTGTTGATCGCGCGACGGCACGGCTAAAATACGCTGGACGTCGACAATTCTCACTCCAGCGCGAACGGCAAACTCTCTTCTCATCGCTGCAATTGAATCAGCCCGTGTCATCGCTTTCACCGGCTTTTCGAAAGGAAGATCGGCCCACGCGCGCGAATCAAGATACTTCTCTCGCCGCAAAAGACGATTTGAAATCACACTCCGACGAAGCGCGAGTGGCCACTGCTGATCAAGACAACCTCCACCACTCAAAGCCTGCGCCTCGCTAAAAACCCGTGCTCCCAATCCCAAGCGCAAATGCCGCTCGCCGGCTTCAGCCCTGCGCCCCCCCAAAAAAACCATTCCTGTTGGCAACCAAATCGCACCAAACTCAGAACGCAGACGCTCCCCCGACGAGTCAATGGCCTCAACCGTCTCATTCTCCCAACTTAAAAATGGCCCCAGGCGATCGGCCCAAGTCATATCTGAACTCAGGTCTCCACCGGAGAGCTCGAGCACAACGACTTTCCAGCCGCGCTTCGCCAAACGCGCCGCAAGTTCAAAGCCGCGCGTGTCCACCGACACAATGACCAAATCCGAGATCTGATACGATGCCAGCTGCTCAGTCACTGTGGCCCCCTCGCACGTCGACTTAAAACTCGTTCCACCATTCGCTGCTCTTCAATATGAACCAGCCGTTCGGCATCAGCGAGTGTCGAACCACCGTTCGCCGACCGACTCAGAATGATCGGCCCAGCATCAACCGCCGGCACAACATCATGCACGGTCGCACCAACTGGATCTCCAGCAGCAAAGGCTCTCTCGATACTGTTTAGACCCGGATAAAGCGGCAGAAGCGATGGATGAAGGTTCAACACGCGCCCCGCCCACTTTTCGAGAAACGAAGCCGGCACGATCCGCATAAAGCCCAACAGAAAAATTCGCGTTATTTTTGCCTGCGTTAAACACCGATCGACGCCTGTCCAATCGAGAATGGTACGACCTGAATCCGCGATTTTTTGAGGAAACGACTCGACTCGAACTCCGCGCCTTTTCGCCCGAACTGCACCTGACGCTTTCATGTCCGACGTCAAAACCAGTCCGACATCAACCGACATCGAGTCAATCATTCGAACCATGTTCGAACCGCGACCCGAAATCAAAATCGCCCAACGCTCAGTCCGCATCAATAAATCACCTTTGACTCAGCAAGTCCGCCCGAGCTCTGCACGCGCCCAAGTGGAATTGCCCGAAAACCTGCTTTTGAAATCGCTGCCTCAACGTCATTGACCGATCGACTTTCAACCACGAGCGCCATCCCGACGCCACAGTTCAACGTCTTCAACATCTCTTCACGCGACAGCCGCGCACGATCTTGAACCTCAACAAACGCATCCGGCCACGCCCAATCAATCAGTCGAAGCTCGGTTCCACGCGGCAGAACCCTCGGAATATTCTCCATACCACCGCCGGTGATATGAGCGACCGCATGCAGAAGCCGCGCGCGGTGCAATTCAAGAACAAGGTTCACATAGAGCGCCGTCGGCGTCAGCAGCGTGCGCAGCCACTCCTCATTCTTGTTCGCAATCTCCTCAGCAAAAACTTTTCGAAGCAACGAATAGCCGTTGGAGTGAAACCCCGAACTCGAAACCCCGATTACAACATCGCCTTCGCGAACACGATCGGGCCCCAAAATATCATCCTCATCCACAACGCCGACCGCAAAACCAGCGGCATCAAAGTCTCCTGGCTTATAGACTCCTGGCATCTCGGCCGTCTCGCCACCAATCAAAGCACAGTTCACTGAGTGACAGGCTTCACGAACGCCCTGCAAGAAATTCTTGGCCTCGTTCGGATCGAGTTTTCCTGTCGCGTAGTAGTCGAGAAAAAACAACGGCTCTGCACCGGAACAAACCAGATCATTCACGCACATCGCAACCAGATCCTGCGCGACGTCGCGATGCCTTTTAAATTCTGCCGCGAGGAGAATCTTCGTCCCGATCCCATCCGTACTTGAAACCAAACATGGCTTTTTCATATGGCCAAACGAGGCCCTAAAGATCGCCGCAAAACCGCCAATACCCGACAGAACCGACTCTTTGCGCGGAGACGTCTCGCGTGTCCCCGAATCCACCAGCCAGTCAACAAGCTGGTCACCGGCTTCGACATCAACTCCAGAATCACGATAGGAGACCTTCGACACTTCAACCCCTCCGCTCGGCTTTGCGCCCCCATCAGACCAGCGCCCATGGCGAGAAGCAAGCTTAAGCCGCAACAAAGCCGTAGGCTCATTGCATCGATCTGTCTAACTCTTCAACAATTGCCCAGTTGCCGGAACAATGACCAATCCACAGACAAACATGGACAAAGAGAACGCCCTCGGCCCGCGCTTCCCTCTTGAAACATCACCACTTCAAACGATAGCCTATAAGAGTGCCTCAACGCGCGATGCGTTAGCCCCATCGCCGAGGTTGCGAGTTCTCGGCGGACTCAAGGATGCTGTGAGGTAACGACATGAAGGAGTCTTGGTTGAAACAAAGTCTAACCTCTGCACTCTCGGCAACTCGAGTCTTTGCTCACCTCTCGCTCATTCTTTTTGTCACGGCAGCCGCCTGGCCAAAAAACGCCCACGCGGATGAAGTGGCAAGCGTCGACCGCCTCCATCTTCCTCCTGGCCTTCTTGTCGCACAATCTGACGATGCCTATGACCCGTTTGCAGACTACTCCGAATTCGAAGAGTCGGTTGACGAAGAGGAGGACCTCAACTTCTTTCGCAACGGCCGGATGCTCACGATGGGGTTTATTGGCGGAATGCGCGGCTGGACTCAAACACTGGGACAGATCTACTCTTCCAACATCACCTTTGGTCTTTTTCTCTGCTACTTTTTCGATCTGCGATTCGCCCTTCAGTTCGGCTTTCTCACCAGCGACCACACTCTCAATGTTACCGGCACTGGGTTCACGGCCATCCGCGGCAACGTCAATGTGAATGATCTGACGTTCAACTTGAAGTACTACTTTAACACTCAAAACGTAACACGCGGTCTTGCTAGCTTAAATCCATTTATGATCGGCGGATTTTCGCAGGTCTATCGCACCATCACCGTATCCGGAAATGACAACTTCGCGAAAGACTCTGCCTTCGGCTTCAACGTGGGGGCCGGAATCGAAATTCCCATGATGCGGAATAAAATGTTCTTTGGCATTCAAGGCGTCTTTCAATACCTGATGTTCACGGACGAAAGCAAAATCATGCTCGACGAAAACGACCAGCGAACTGGGATTAGCCCGGCCGGAGACTCCTTCACCGGACTTGGCATTCTCGGCGTCAACTTTTAGAGCCGACTCGACTCGACCCGACATTTGTCGAACTTCAACCACCGCTCATTCTTCCGATAAGAAAGTGTGGTGGGGAATGTCGCACGCATCCTTATTTTGAATCTCTTTACGGCGATCGCAATGACGCCAGAGCTTGCCCATGCCCGCTGGGCAAGTCCCGAACAGGCCCCTCTCCACATCGTCAGAAACGAACAGACGATCTCTGTCGCGCAAAATGGAACGTGGTCGCTTCGCGGCTTCCTCGAGCTCAAAGTCAATTCTGAAAGCGGCCGCACGCTCGTCGCACCGTTTCGCATGCCCGATCGCGAAGATCTGGACGAAACCCACATCATTTCAGCCGAGATTACGGAAGGCACCACAACACGAGTCATACCCAACACGCAGTTTAAAAGTCGACAGATTGAGCGAAAAAGCACGCGGCCATTTGCCTCACAAAAATCCATCGAAATCGATTTCGGCAACGCCGCCCTCGGAGCAAATCTGCGAATCGAGTATGAAGTCTTTAACAGCAGAAATCGAATTGGAGATCTGTTCTCAATGGCGTTCGTTTGGGGCCAAGAGTACCCCGAACTCAAAAGCAACATCTCTGTTGAGTCCTACACCCCGCTGACTTTTGATATTTCAAAGGCCGCCACGCGCCTCCTTGAGTTTAAAGAAGGACGTTCAAAGGACGGAAGCCGTCTGCGCTGGGAGTTTGGACTGAAAGCTCCGATCTATCGCCGACTCGAAGGCGAGCTCGGAGGACTCTCCACCACCGAACTCATTCCCCGCGTCCAAATTTCCAATCAAAAAAACTGGAGCTCGATTGCGGCACCATTGAGTGCCACATTCGAAAAACAACTCAAAGCTCCGCTCCCTCCCGAACTTCAAAAAATAGCGACTGAGTCATCCGTGGGCCGCCTCGAAGACCGAATCAATTCTGCTCTTGAGAAAACCCGCGGGCTCATCTCGCGCCGAAGCGACTGGTCTCCTGATGAAAACAGCCTTGGAGTCACTTCTCTTCAAGAGATCGTCAAACGGCGATCGGCCGATCCCAAAGAGTTCGCAATGGTGACTGTCGCTATCCTACGCGCGATGGGAATCCCAGCTCATCCCGCCCTCGCCTGGCGCGAACCACAGACCGAACGTCTGATCATCGAAGAAAAACCCAACGCACCTGGCTTGCAAATTTTCAATCACGTCCTTGTCCGCTGGGGAGCAGAGCGGCCGCGCTATTTTGACCCTTCGCTTTCGGTCTCATTCGCCGATGGCTACCTCACAAGCGTCGGTGGAAGCTGGGCACTTCCGCTGATCACGAATAGCTCCGAACTCGAGTATCTTCCGCTCAACGATCCCGCGCCATCAACCGTCAAAATTCAACAGCAGCTCGAACCACGCTCCGATCTCTCGACCAGTATTCAGGGAACGGTCACCATTACAGGGCCGCTTGCTGCCGAGCTCAAGCAGCTGTATTACACCGCCGGCTCGAGCCGTACCGAGCCGTATTTGCGTCAGCTCTTCGGAATCGGTCTGCAAGCCACTTCGCAACCGGTCGTTCGGGTCACCAACGCCGACACCGCCGGTGCCCGTATGGAGATCTCTTTCAGTTCATTTCAAGAGGCCGCAATAAGACCCGCGGGCCAAGTTCGCTACGTCACCTTTCCTGTACCGGGTCTACTTTCAAGCCCACTCTTCGCAACGCCTGATCGCGTGAGCGACGTGGGCCTCATTCGCAATCTCTCGGTCGACATCGATACCATCATTCGCGGAGCGCCGGTCTCCGATGAAGCACCTTCAAGCTGCCTGTCACTCAATCGCTTTGCCACCATTGTTCGCGAAACCATTGCGACACCTCAATCTGCGATTATCAAAGATAATATTCGATTCAAAACTGGAAGAATCACACCCACGGAAATGAACAGCGAATCATTTAAAAAGGAGCTCGTCTCCTACACCAGCTGTCTTGGTCGCACCTCTGTGACCTTTGGCCCTCGCCCCAACTATCATGATCCCAAGTGGGGTCTCGGCGAGACACCCCAACGCATCCTGAGCAAAGCTCCAACCAACCTCAGCCTTTCTGAAATTCGCACCCTCTCTGAGCTTGGCCCCTCTCGGCTCAGTCAGGCCGTTCAGTCAAAAATCTGGCTCGGCCTACGATCAGTGCTTCGTCAAACAACAAAAGATCCCGCGCCCAACCACCGAATACTCCTGGAGTACGCAAAGTCTCTCTTGCAGCTCGGCCAACTCGAGGACGGATCGTACCTTCCCGAACACGTTGCCGAAGCAGCAAAGATCTTTACCGACATCGCCAAGCCACTAGAGAAAAATGCCGAACTCCATCGCCTTCACTTCCTTCTTCTCTTCGCCACTGAACGCTACAAAGAGGCTTTTATCGCTATCAAAAATGCGACCACGCTTGAGCCTGCACAACTGCAAGATCAAGTCTACCTCGGTATGCTCTACGATAAACTTGGAAAGATCGTACTTGCCGAAACAACACTTGAAACAGCGATCGCCACCAATGGCCCCATCACTTGGAAAGCGCGGGCCTATCAAACTCTCGCCGGAATCAAACTGGCGCAAAAAAACGTCGCCCAGTTTGAAAAACTCGTTGAACAAGCCATTCGCCTCGAGCCGCAAAATCCATGGCTCAAATACAACTACGCACAGCAACTCTTCCAATTGAAAAACTGGGACAAAACCATCTCGCAATGCAAAAGCGCCCTCGCCATCACACCGCTTCCGCTTGCAGAGAATCTGCTCGCTAAAGCGCTGATCAGCAAAGCGCTTGGCTTTTACTATGCAGGTTCACCCGAAGGCGGCTCTCCAACAACAAATCCAAAGAATCTCGAACAAGCCGAGCGATTGGCACTCGAGGCCATCCGGTACTCACCTCGCGACGGTACCGCCTATCGCATCGTTGGTCATGCCGCCTTCGAGAAGGCCCTCAGCGGTGACTACATCTCCTTGATCGCAGCACAAAACTACCTATCAAAAGCATCAGACATCTTAGGCAATGATTCTTGGACCCAAGAACGCCTGTTCTATGCCAACCAAGCCCTGCACTCAGGAAAAAACCTGCAGAGTCTCTGGAAAGCCCGCGTTCCCGCTGGGAAATAATACGCGTTCCAAATGTGAAACAACGGCGTCGTTCGCCATGCTCCGACGTTTGACTCTTTGACTCCCCCCCATCTACTGTCGCTCAAAATCATGCTTGGAGAACTCATGCAAAATACCGCTGTAAGCTTAATGGCATTTCTCACTTTTGCTCTCAGCTTCGGAACCTCGCTCAGTGCCCTGGCGATCAATACTGAGAACGTGACCACCCCCACCTCTTCAACAGAGATCTCGTCAGTTCCGGCGATGACGTCGAGTGAAATAGCGCCGGCCAATATTCGCAAAAGCAATGTTGCCGTAGGGGGTGATCTCGGCGCAAGTTACTCCACCTATAGCGGATCAACTCTCTATCTCAATCCTTCGGCCGAATACTTCATTGCCGATCGATTTTCCATTGGAGGAATGCTGACCACCACGCTCAGTGAGAACTTTCAATCTTACGGCATCGGCCCAAGTGCGACGTACTACTTCTGGAATCAGAACAAATGGGCGGCGTCCACCGGTCTTGCCGTTCGCTACTCGACTAGCAATTCTGAATACGACAACAGCTCTTCCTATTGGACAGGAATGGCCAAATTTGGGATGGGATATTTCGC
>JAEUWE010000148.1 GCA_016791465.1 Pseudobdellovibrionaceae bacterium | reverse complement strand
CGCGGGCTTTTCAATTACGTTTCCAACGCGAATGCGAGTGCCGCCATCGGGTAGAGCGGTCGTTTCGCCTTCGACGATTCCATATTTGTGCGTTTCGCTGGTGGGAACTTCCATGACGGCCACGGTCGACATCCCCGATTGTTCAAAAGACCGTGCAAGTTGACCCGTGACGGTCGGCTTGTCTTTATCAGCAATCATAATTTCGTCGCCAAGCAAAACGGCGAAAGGCTCATTCCCGATGATAGGTTTGGCACAGCCGATCGCGTGGCCAAGCCCGAGTGGGCGCATCTGGCGAATCGAAATGATGTTGGCCGCATCGCGAATTTTGCGCAGGCCTTCGAGCCAAGCGTCTTTTCCGTCGCGTGCGAGTTTGTCTTCAAGCTCGTAACTCACGTCGAAAAAATCTTCGATGGCGTGTTTGCCGCGACCGGCGACAAGGACGATATCTTCGATTCCGGCGCGAACGGCCTCTTCGACGATGTACATGAGAATAGGTCGATCGATGATCGGGAGCATTTCTTTCGGCACTGTTTTAGTGGCGGGGAGAAAACGGGTCCCGAGACCGGCGGCAGGAATAACGGCTTTGCGGACTTTCGACATAGGGAACACCATAAGAGGGACCACCCCCTATTTTGTAGTGGAGACGCGTCACGCCACGTGGTCTTGGTGGGATCAAATTGAGACAAAGGTCGAGATTCTAAAGCAATGGAGTCGATTTGACGGCCTTTACGTGGGAACTGTCGCGAAATCGGGCGCCTCTTCGTGATACGATGAGAATTCTTGGGGGGCAGTTCGTGCGACGATTGATCGGTGCAAAGCAGACTCGTTTGGGTCTTGTTCTTTCCGCGGCTTTGCTGCTTGTGGTGGCATTTCAAAACTGTTCGCAGCCACCTCCGAATGACGAGGGCGATCAGCTGGCGAGCGAGGCGGAAAAAGTCGACTTCGCGTATGATGCCGTTCCCGATCAACTCTCATACTTGTCTTGTGCCGCCGCCGAGGTTGGGACGTTTGATACAAGCGCATACTTTTCCTTCCGTGTCGGAGCCTATAGAAGCGGTGGCCTGAAATTGAATGATGCGTTTCGTGTTCAGCAAGGAAAGAAACCACCAGAGAAGCAGGCGTCGTTGTTGACGCTGAGTCCGGCCAATAGCTCAACGAGCATGCAGATCGCCATTCGCCAGCGCGCCAACTTTCAAGTGATGTACACTTCGAGCGGTGCCGCTAAAAATGGCGAAGACTACATGAGCATTTTGGAACCACTCGGCACCGTTGATCTTTCGGACATTCTTGTTCGGCTGGAGCCAAGCTCTCGTGTTCGCTATTTGCGCAACGGCAGCGTGTATGGTTCGCGCTTTGAGGGGAGCCTCTTTTATACAAAGAACCCGACTCTGGCGGGATCGATCAGAACGGCGCTCAAAAATGACGCCTTCTTGGCGCTGACTTATTCGCAGCAGCCCTCTGATGCCGGCGGTGGATCATCGTCGGCAACGCCAACGCTGGCGCGGGGCCCGCGCGATGTGACCGAGGGCTCAACGGCAAGTCCATATACTCAGGCTTATGGTAAAGGTTTGTACTTGAGCTTTGCTCAGCCGACTCAGGGAGCAACGGCGGCTCAGGCCAATTATCCACAGAACGTGATTCGAGAGGTGACAGAGTTCAATCTCTTAAGCTCAACGGACCGAACCGGCACCGCGTCTTGGAGCTGTCCCGACACGATGAAGTTTCGTGTTGTGCGTCCGGAGGATGTGAAGGCCGGTCGAGTTGTTTGTGCCATCGCGCCGGATCCAGCGATTCCCACGGCGGATCTTCTCATTGTTCGCAATCAGTTTCGCGTTGAAGATTGGTACGTCGATATGACCAACCGCTGCATCATGCCGAAAAAGTCGCCGTCAACATGTTACGGCTCTGGCGTTACAACCGTGCAGTACGCGATCAACCAAACTTGCACCGAAGGCGGAAATCCTGCTTGTGTGCACTACGCTAGCGTTTGCTATCGAAACTGACCTGCGCTTAGCTTGAGGTTGTGAATCGATTCCGACAGGGGCTCATTGCCCTCATTTGTTTATTTTCGAACGCATGGACTCCGCCAGCTGATGCTGGTGAGCGACCTTATCGAACCGGGCCGATTGCGGCTGGGTTAGGAGGCGCCGGGCGCGCGGCGGTCGATGCAACGGAATCGGCTTGGCTGAATCCCGCGGGCCTCGTCCACATCCAACGTTACCACGCCGCCTTTTCCACTCAGCAATCTTCGCAGGAGTCGGGCGATTCGTTTCGCGATTACGCGGTTATGTTGGCGGATGGTGAACCTGAGCGCACGACGGCAGGCGCTTTTTCATATGTGAATCGACGTACATTGCGCGGTGGAGCGGGAGAGATTGTCGGTTCCCAGCAAGATATTCAGCTTTCGTTCGCAAGCTTCGTTCCTTTCCCGCGGCGCCTATCGGTCGGCGCGACCTTTAGGCACTTGATCCATCAAGAGTATGGCGGGGACATTTCGCAGAATAACTTTACGCTGGGTTTACTCATGCCGATGGGGCGGAAGTGGGGCTTTGCCGTGGTCGGATCGGACCTCGCCGGCGCCAGCGACGCGGTTTCTCCGGAAGCGCGGATGATTCCGACTTTGGCGGTTGGAGTTCACGTCGTTCCGCATCAGCTTTTGAGGATCCGCGCGGATTGGGTGAAGGCCTTTGAGCAAGAGGCACCCATTGGCCGGCCCGGTGGACCAAGCTCCGATTCTGGCCGTTCGGACCTCCGAATGGGGCTTGAAAGCTGGTTTCGCGAGGACTTTGCTTTTCGGGTCGGCGGGGCCTGGCTGGAGTCACGGGATCAAATGTGGGTGACAACAGGGCTCGGTTTTAGGGGTCCAAAGCTCAGTTTTGGCTACGCTTTTGAGCGCGACGTGCGTTCTGGCGAGGCCACTCGGCATACATTTGACTTGTGGATGCCGCTTTGATAGCCAATACCTCTTCCAGAAGAGGTAGACCATGGCGTCAAAAACGAAGCGTACAGAAACAATCCGCACACGCAAACACAACAGCACAGGTCGCAAAGCAAAAGCGGCTCGTCGCACAAAAGGTTCGACTAAGTCGGCTAAAAAACTCTTCGGAGACTAGTTCGGAGTAAAGTCAGACCTTCTGGTCTGCTTATTACGGTCGAAAAAAACCGCGTACTTGATCGCCTGTTCGGGCAAATCGAGACGCGGTTTTTCTATTTGTATCGCGTGATCGGTTTCGACCAGCTCTTTATCGAACCGAGTTGCTCTTCGGGTTCTGTCCTAGGCGCGCTGGAATTTCGCGGGCCTCACCAACCAGTTTGAACTGGAAAGGTTGGCGTACCCATCCCTCCTGGCCAGCTTGAAATCTC
>JAEUWE010000127.1 GCA_016791465.1 Pseudobdellovibrionaceae bacterium | reverse complement strand
GCGAAATCGCGCCACCCGCACGCCATCCGAGAGTCTGCGATAGCGCCCATGGGCTTGAGTGTTCTGGCTTTCGCAGTGAGGACAGCGTTGCTCCATGAGCCCTGGGCAAAGCAAGATGAAGGCAAGACCTCGAGCAGCTCTTAAAACAAAGCCCGGTGTGAACTACACCAGGCCTGTTTCGAACGCCGGACTTATTAACGCTCTACAAAACCCACACGCTGGTGGGCCAGTTTAGGCGACGCGACTAGTTTTAATCAGCAACAGCGACCGGTGCACATTCCGAATCTGCTTGCGACGTTCATCACTGAGATCCGTATATTGACTGACGATCCGGTCAAGCTCCTCTTCGACATCGCAAAGCTGTGCCCCGAGAGTTGCCGCAGCCATCATCGTCTGCCGAAGCTGGTCCGACTTCCAAGGCTTATCAAGAAAATCGAATGCTCCCATTCGAAGCGCCTCAACGGCTTTTAACTTGTCGCCAAATGCCGTCAAAAAAACCACTGGTGTGTCTTTGCCCTGACTGCGCAGCTCGCCCAGGAACTGAAGCCCTGTCATGACTGGCATGTTGATGTCCGAAAGAACAGCATCATACCACTTCTGCCCACACTTCTTCAGCGCCTCTGCGCCGTTTTCGGCCGACTCGAGTACGACAGGTCGATCCATCTCCAGCAACTCAAGCTGACTCAAGATGATCTCGCGCAGATCCTCTTCGTCATCAACAACCAATATCGTATAGGTTTTCTTTTGCTCATCGGCGGCCATATTTCCCCTATCGGCGAACTGCGAATCCATCGTTAGCATGTCCGATCTTGGTCGAGCTGAATTTCGAAGACCCACAATAGAAGGCCTGGCCCCCTAGCCTGGACCTTACTTGCCTAGACGAAGCGGATTGTAAGTCGTCAGACTGAGAGTCGTGGAACAAAATCAAGACAAACCATTACCTGTTGATCTTTTATCTTTTGCCAAAGAAGAGCGCGAGTACCTACATGATCTCGCCAATCCGCTCGCGATTGCGACCGGCATGCTCGAGGCCCTTCAAGAGGATCTTTCACGCAGTGACGTAAAGCTCAACGAGGGCCAGGCGCGAAAGCTGTCCAAAATCCAAACCGCGCTTGAGCGAATCGGTGGCTTGGTCCGCGACCGCCGCGCTCGGATGATCGCGATTCAAGAGAAAAACGGCGCAAAGCCTTAGACGAGAAGGTGCGTCTTGATGCTCGTGATCAGCTGGCCAATTTGCTTGGCGAGCTCGGCTCCGCTGGCATTTTCAATATCGGCGACCATGTAGCCAATCTCGCGATCAGTCGCAAGACCCTGCGCCAAAATATTGCCCCCGAGCTCAGAGATGATCGAGTTGATTTCTCCTAAGACACCGGGGACGTTGCGGTGGATATTCGCGATTCGCACCGATCCAGGATGCAGTCGAGGAAGATCCATCGGCGGAAAGTTCACTGTACCCGTCGTCATCCCACGCGCCAGAAAGCTTTCAAAACTCGCCGCGACTTCAAGGCCAATCGATTCCTGCGCCTCAATTGTACTCCCGCCAATGTGCGGAGTGAGGATCACGTTCGCCACTCCCTGCAATGGGCTTTTGAATGTCTCTTTGTTACTCGCCGGCTCAAGAGGGAACACATCGATCGCAGCACCAGCGACATGTTTACTTTTCAATGCCGCGACAAGCGCCTCTATATCAACGACGCTGCCGCGACTCGCGTTGATCACATAGGAGCCAGGCCGCATCGACGCGAGTTCTTTTGTTCCCAACATCATTCGTGTCTGAGTCGTATCGGGAACATGCAGGCTCACAAAATCTGACTTCTCCAAAAGCTCATGTAGGGTCTCGACACGCATCGAGTTACCAAGCGGCAACTTCTTCACAACATCAAAAAAGAGAACCCGCATACCAAACGCCTCAGACAGAACACTCACCTGACTGCCGAATTGGCAATATCCTACACTACCAATATTCTT
>JAEUWE010000126.1 GCA_016791465.1 Pseudobdellovibrionaceae bacterium | reverse complement strand
CGTAAGATTCAAATAAGTATTGAAAAGGCCGACGGAGAAAAACAAAGATAGCGCCACTCTCCATCTTAATCCAAGCGTCCTCATCCTAACAAAAACAGGCCAAAACGAAACCGCGAACACTAGCTCTTTATAGTAATACTGATAGCGCTCAAAGAACTCAGCGAACGTCCTGGATTCAAAAAGCCGATAAGTATTTCTAAACACATGAAAACCGGCAAGCCTCATTGTGGCTACCGCTGTCAGCCCGACCCACACCAGCCAGATAAAATAGACGCCGAAGTCCGTCAACACTGCTCGCCACAGATCAAGCGTCGACAGCGACTTTCCACTGTTCAGCGCAATGAGTGCTGGTTGTATCATCCATAAAGATGTTTTCTCTTCTTCTCCGATCACCGGAACAGTTCGCATGCGAAGATAACCAATGCCAGCCGCCAGAATGAACAACCAAAGGCTGCGTCGTTGTAAGCGACATGTTTCGTCAAGAGATCGCGTGGCAACTCTTTCCCACTGTTCGACAATGCCAATTGGGGGCAGAATAAAACCTATCATCCATCCCTGAGAAAGAGAGGCCAGAATCCCGGCTCCATTATACGAATCACTCGAACGTAGTCTCATAATCGTGAGCGCGATACATGGAGCAAGCAGCCCCATTTGACTGGTGAACGCGAACATCATCATATTTATGAATCGCGATTCGAAACGAAATGGGCTGCAGTATATCAGAACGATGGCTGTCGCGAGGGTCCCGAAGAGCAGTACAAAACGTGACCTTTCGTTTTTCTTCGCCAACATCAGAAGCAGAATTTTGGCAAGAACTCCAACGATTGTAATATGGGCAACGAAGGCATAGACGCCCCAAATTCGCGGTTCTTCAAAACCTAAAAATCCAAGTGAACCATTCCGGTGGAATGACCATCGAATCAGTAGAGAAATCGCGCCTGTCGAAAAAAGAATTCCATATCTTCGGCTCGGAAAAGCCAAGGTCAATCCAGCGAGAAATGGCAACACAATGGCGTCCGGACGTCCCATAACAAGAAACGATGCCGTTCCAACGAACGAGCATAGTAGCCAATGGAAGAAGAGTTTCGACCTTAATTCCAACAAGCCTCCGTCTACTCAAATACTCGCCAGACCAGAAATGTTTTGCGGCCTGGCTTCACCTCAACCTCACGCTCTTCTCTCGCATCACTGCTGCCGTTCGCTGACAGCTTAACACGATATGTCCCGGGTTGAACCTGCACACGTGCCACTTGAAAACTTTGAGGAAGCGTTGACCATTGACGCAAATCTGCTCGGTCCGCAAGATTCATCGCGATCCATGCAAGCTGGCCGAGCGCTTCGTTTTTTTGCCGAATCTGGTCAGCAAGCACTGCCTTTGTTGCAATACCAGCGACACGCGAAGCCACCAGGCGGCCGTAGTCACCCTCAAGGGCTTTGATCGCGACATCATCAATCGAATAGATCGTCTGCGATTGAATCGTTGCTATTTGCGCTCCGTCTGTCGTCTCGACTTGCATTGTTGCAGCGGACACCGCGCTTGGAACAGACACTAATCGCGGGAAACGATGATTCTCTGGACGCGGATGTTTTCTTGGACCCCACCCCTGCTGGAAAATGAAAACCACTTCGCCTTGTTTGCGGTCTTTCCATGCCGGATCAATCGGCTCACCTGGGAATTGCTTTTTAAATTTCTCAAGCTCATCCGGGCGCTGTGCTTTGATGCTGGTGCGTAAGAGGTCCTTTTTTAAAGGATCAAATTCAGGAGCAACTTCATGTGCCTTTTTATAAAGAATCAGTGCATTGTCAAAATCACGCTCGTTCTCATAGAGCATGCCGCCAAGATAGTAGGCGTAGGGGCTTTGGTTGAAGTCTTTCTTTTCATCAATTCTCAGTTTCGTCAGCACTTCGTTCACACGACGAACCTGAGTCATCGCGTTTTCTTCTTGATTCAAATTCAAGTAGTTCAGTGCATTTAGGCTTGGTATTAGAACCTTCTCAAAATCCTCAGCTTTGTACTGAACCATTTCCTCATTCAACGCCAAAGAAGCCGCGACATTGCTGATAGAGTGATAGTCGTTGGCCTCGGCCAGTTTCTCAGCGCGGAGAAATGTCTTTGCGCTTTCTTCGTATCGACCAGCCGCCTGCAGTGCGGTGGCATAGTCCAACATATAAACAAGCTGATCTCGAGAGTCTTCACTTGCTAACTTTTCAAGTTTTTCGATTGCTTCAACCGGGTTGAGCCTGAGAAGGCGCCGAGACTCGTCAATTTTCGTTTGATAAGTCGCACAGCCCGACAGCACAAAAGTAGCCGCCAACACGTTCAAAACGGTTTTCGATCTCGGCAAAGAAAAAGAGACGCTCGTCAACGGAGCGTCCCTCTTCGGCTGATCGCAAGATCGACTTTTCATCTTTAGAAGAAGGCCGATTATAGGCCAACCGATTGTTTACGATACTTCTTTCGGATCTGCTTATAATCAGTCCAAACAATAACGTTTGTTTTCAAGTTTGTTAGATTGAGAGTGACTTTATAATAGACAGTTTTGTCTTTTCCAGCCTCTTGGACGATTGAGTCCAGCCGACCATTGACGATGTAGTCGGCGCCAATTTGACCGCCCTTACCCTTCTTTGTCTCTTCTGACATCATGCCGGAGTTCTGATACTCATACTCGGCCGCAACATCTTCACGCGCTTCTTTATCGACAAATGAAACTCGGCCACCACGCGATAGTTCTACGCGCACCATGTCCATAATCGATTGCGTATCGATGACCTCACTCGTTTTGTTTTGCAGTTTCGTAACCATGACGATTGGCGGACGTTTGGCATTTGCGATTTCGTGGTGACCAATCATAGAGGCAACCAGGTCAGCCACCACTTTCTGCATATCAGTTTCAGACCAGAGGTCGTTTAAGTTGTTTTCTTTTTCAACCTCATCGTATTCACCACGAACAAACGCTTTCGGCCCACACGACACCGCTCCGATCGCAACAAGTCCGACGAGAGCCGTGAGGACCGTCATGCTTCGAAATGGGGAACAATTGGTTTTGAAGCTAGAGAGCGAAAGTTTCACAAAGGCCTCCTCGTATATTGAGAGCTCATAGTTTACCGAACCAGAAATTAACCCTGCAACCGTTAGAGTATCTGCCGACCGACGCAGGACCCCGAAGTCTAGATAAAGGAGACCAGATTTGGAACACAATGCACCGCCGACAATTCTTTCATCAACCGATGCCGCCAACTGGGCGAGATCTCTGATGTGCACCGAGCAAGAGGAGCTTTGGATACTCGCGCTGGCCGCAAACAAACTGCTTCTTGCAAGCCAATTGCTATTTCGAGGAACGGCGGATGCTTGCCTGGCTCACCCTCGCGACATTATGCGGACGGCCATGCGGTTGGCTTGCGAGAAAAATGCAGTTGGCTTTCTTCTTGCCCACAATCACCCGAGCGGAGAGCTTACTCCGTCCAACGAAGACTGGGCCTTTACCCAAACAGTGATCTCATGCGGACGGCTATTCCAGATCCCACTTATCGATCATCTTGTCGTAACGCGAGCTGGGTATACGTCAATGCGAAGCTTAAATGAGACGCTTTTCCTTAGCGGCTTGTGGCCGGAGGCCCCTGATTCGACGGGCGGCGCGCGCCGCTATAAGGCTCGACCGAAATCACGTTCATATTTGAATCGAACTTAACGTCGTAGCCCTCATTGCGCGCATTTTCGATAAATTCCTTAACGTAGGCCTGATCCGCTCGTTTACGGAACTCATCATGGTCTTGTTCCTCTTGAAGACCATACTGGATGCGAGCATCAGGATGATCAATTGGAACGGGTTCCGATCGATCCCGGTAGCCTTTGGGCTGATAGCCTTCGGGCATCAACGGAACACCATGCATCGATGAGCGCCGACCGACAGTCGACTCCACGCCACTCAGTGCCGGCGCAGTTAACTGGTTGTCGATTTCAACAGAAATCCGCTCACGGTTCAAACGTTGGCCAATCTGCTGCTTGTAGTACTCAACCTGCCGTTTCGCATTCGCCACGCGATCTTGCTCTGCTTTTGGCACAGCCGACTCTGCTTGGAACTCAGAACGTTTCACGCCCTTAGATCGCTGAACATGAAACCAACCAAGGCCAAACAGAAGCGCCGTCGCCAACATCAAGAGTGGACCAAACCACCAAGCGGCGGGCTCGTCTTTGTCGGTGCGCAATGGATGAACCGCTGGTCGCTGCGCCATTGGTTTCGATTGAACCATCGACCGCGTCACACCGGTCTGTTGATCAGATGCCACTGTCGACATCGTAACCGTCTTTTGATCAGTCACTTCTGTAGGTACAGTTGGCGTCGGCGTCGAATCCTGAATGGTTTGCGTTAGAGTCGGCGTCTGTTGAGTTGGAATGTCTGTAGCC
>JAEUWE010000091.1 GCA_016791465.1 Pseudobdellovibrionaceae bacterium | reverse complement strand
TCCATAAAAGAAGTATGCATGGTCATTCGAGAAACGTCGTGACGATAGTTTCAGTCAGGCAAGTGATCATCAGGCACGATTCCTCTGTACAATGAGCTGACGAGGGGAGAGAGATTTATGGCCATAACGTCAAAAGACGGTTCAGTCGCCGACACGAACATTTCGGACTTTTTTTCGAAGATGACGTTCCCGAGCTGGCGTGACCCGCGTTGGGTTTTAGCCGCATACGCTATTACTTTTATTTTGTTTGCGATCAATACGCCGGGATTTGCGCGAACACCGACCCAGTTTTTTGTGGGCTTTGCGACTTGTGTTGTCGTCGATTGTCTCTTTCTTTTTTTGGTCAAGGGCGTTTCGATTTTTCCTCTCAGCGGAATGCTGTCGTCGATGGGAGTTTTCTTACTCTGCGATTCTCCACATGTCTGGCCATATTTTGTAGTCGGGCTGTTGACGATTTTGTCAAAGCACCTGTTGGTGATTGGCGGTCGACATATATTTAATCCAAATAACTTCGGTGTGGTTATGGGGTTCTTGTTTCTTCCAAGCTATATGACCATCACCGCGAGCCGGTGGGGACCGAACTCTGCGGTCGTCGCCGTACTTTCGTTGTTTGGATTGTTTTTGGTGTATAGAGCCAAACGGTTGCCGCTGGTGTTGTCGTTTCTTGCAGTTTTTTCTCTGGGAGCCTGGGCGCGTAGTGCATTGACAGGTGTGAATTTGCTCACGGTCTTTAGCCCGGCTTTTGGAGCGGCATTTCAGCTGTTTATATTCTATCACATAACGGATCCAAAGACGTCGCCATCAAAGTCTTCTCACCAACTCTATTTTGGAGTTGTGCTGGCGGTCATTGATGCGATCTTCCGCTACAATCAAAATAAGTACGCACCGTTCCTGAGCTTGTTTATATTGACCGGCTTTTACTCCTTTCTTCGATCCTACTATCGCCTTGATTCATCGGCGAATGCCGTAGCGGTAAAAGTATGAAGAATTCGCTAGGCATTGTTGTTGTTATCATTACGGCGCTCATCTATGTCAGCGATCAGAGGGGTATCGAAAATGCCGTTCGCAAACTTTTCGGCAGAGACGCGCAAAGCTCGGGCTTCGCTTTTGAATTGCGCAATCAAACGAAAGAAGTCGGGCTTCACCATATTCACGAAGCGGCGAAGCTTGATAAACGGTTCGAGAATGTCGAGCCCTATGTCGCTGCGGTCGGGGCTTCGATTGCGGCGGTCGATCTTGACGGTAGCGGCTGGTATGATCTTTTTCTCACCACGTCGAACGTCGGCGGGCTGAATCGGTATTATCGAAATAACCGCGATGGCACCTTTACCGATGTGGCGAAAGACCTTGGCATTGCGGACCTCAATCGGCCATTTCCAGCGTGGCGATCTGTTTTTACTGACTATGATCGCGATGGCTTAAAGGATTTGTTTCTATTTTCTTACTGTCCTCGAGTTTTCAAAAACTCGGGCCGGCAAGGGTTCAAAGAGGTTTTCGATCACGGTCTTCAGTGTGGCGTGTTTTACGGCGGCCTCAATGCGCTGGAGGTGAATCGAAGCGGTGCGCTCAGTTTCATTGTTTCTCCTTACTTAATGGAGAACCTTTTCGCGCCGAAGACGACGAAGATTTTTCCGAATAATTTCTCTGGAGAGTCGAACGGTCGGCCCGCGCTTTTTTATCAGAATCTTGGCAATGGACGTTTTGTTGAGCAGAGCAAAAAGTTCGGCTTTACG
>JAEUWE010000072.1 GCA_016791465.1 Pseudobdellovibrionaceae bacterium | reverse complement strand
GGCATTCTCGGACACGCTCACGACGAAGGTGTCGAGGGGGCTGAATACTACCTCTGGTTGCTGCCGACGATTCTCGGCGGTGCGGCGATGATCCGCGCTCACTTTTTGAACCGTAAGCTCTGCGCTTGCTGTGCCCACGGGCATTCTCACTGAAACAGTCGTGACGCACAGTATCCATGGCCTTGCCTTGCCGGGAGTGATCCTCGACATTGGGCCGATGGGAAAAGCGATGTCATTTTTCAAGAAGCTATTGGGTCTGTTGGTCGTCCTGGGCCTGGTTTTTACGGTTGTGCAGTTTTACAGCATTATTTTTGCGAAGACGGTCGTGGGGCGCATTGAAAACGTGGCGCGGGTGACCGAAGTCACAGCTATTCTCGGCAACCGGCAGGTTCCGGAAAGCCAAATTTATTCGTTTTCAGTCTCCGTTCGACAGCCAAGTGGTGAGATGCTGACGGCGACCTCTGAGGACCGCCAATGGGCGGTGGCCAAGACCGGCCAGTGTGTGAAGGCGAAGTACTTTCCTTATCCTCCCTGGGATTTTGAAAAGGCGGGGACGTATTTCAATGCGCGCTTGATTTCGCTTGTTGAGTGCGGGAGCCCGGCGGCGAAGGATCTTGGCATCGACACGTCAACCTATCCTCCGCAGGCAGTTGGCGCCCAACCAGCAGCTCCGATGGCGACACCAGCCCCGCTCGCACCACCGTCGTCAACTCAAGAGCATTCGAACCATCAGTAAGACTGTCACGACGACCAGGGCGGCGCGAGCGATTTGGCTTGCGCGATCCTTCGTCTGATCTTTTTTGATCCACTGGGTGCTCGCATGTGCGCCAAGATAGGCGCCGAATGCGATCGGGATGCCGGCTGTAAGCCCAAGATCCCAGCGTACTTGGCCTTGCACCTGATAAAAGATAAGGCTCGTGAGCGCGGAGCCAAGATTGGCAAACTTTCCGGTGCTGATCGCGTAGCCAGCAGGAACGCCGCCGACGGCGAACAGAGACAAGAACATGAGAGTCCCACCGCCAGGCCCTGCTACACCGTCATAGAGACCGGCAAAAAACGTCGCGACTGTCGCAAGCCCTGGCCGGGATGTCCGCACGCGGTCCGTGCGCCAGAGTCCTCGCGAGAGAACCAGCGTGAGAATGAGTGGCGCAATCACAATGATGAACCAGCGAAAAAACCATGTCGGCAACTGCGGCGCTGTCAGCGCGCCAATCGCCGCTCCGAGACTTGTGCTGATAAATGCGCGGGCGATGAGTTGGGCTTTTGATGTTGAGTCATCGGCGTGCTGCTGATTTCCGTACTCGCGCCAGTAGACATAGGCGGCGGCGAGTTGTGAAAAAACGGCGGCGACCTTGTTGCTGCCGATAGCGCTAGCGTTAGGGCCAAGGATAATCAGAAAAACAGGAACCGTGATCAGGCCGCCGCCGCCGACTATGGAATCAATGACTCCGGCAAAAAAAGCGGCAAGAGCGAGAAGCGCGAGCATGGTGATCGATGGGCTTTCTGGCGCAGGCCACAGTTATTTGGTCGGTGTCGTATTGATCGTACGCTTCTGCGATTTGCACCGTCAAACGATGATGTCTCGCGGGCTTCAGGTCGAAAATCGAGATCAATCGAAGTTTTAGAAATGGATATGAGTCGAAATCAGGAGATGTCGGGATGTTCACGCTCCTTGCCGTGCCGTTGGTGATCGCAGGCCTTCACGATTTAAAGTCGGAGTTAGGCTCCGCGGCTTCGAGCCGATTGGCCTTGGCGCGAAAATGGGAGCCGAGTGACGAAATTGGTCATCGGGACTCACTTGCATGCGTCGAGAGT
>JAEUWE010000025.1 GCA_016791465.1 Pseudobdellovibrionaceae bacterium | reverse complement strand
CTTACCTGTCGACACATCGGCGTTATCAACCGTCACACGGATCTCATCGCCAAGCTTGAACACGTGCCCCGTGCCACGTCCGTACAGACGCATCGCTTGGTCATCGTAAACCCAGCGATCAGGACCAAGTGCCTCAAGCTTCACAAGACCATCGATCTCAAACTCGCGAAGAGTGACAAAGATTCCGAACTTGGTGACCGAGGTGATCGTTCCATCCAGCGTTTCACCAAGATAGCGGCGAATAAAGCGCGCTTTTTTGATCGAGACCACAGCTCGCTCTGCTTTCACCGAGCGCTGTTCGCAGGCTGAAAGGTGCGTCGCCGCACTCTCAAGCTCTTCGATCTCCATACCTTGATTGCTATAGCGAGAATACAGAACCGCCTTGATCAGGCGATGCGCGATCAAGTCAGGATAGCGACGAATTGGCGACGTAAAATGCGAATAGAACTGAAAGCCCAAGCCAAAGTGGCCGACGTTCTGCGCCGAGTACTTGGCCTGATTCATCGCTCGCAGAGTCAGAGTATTGAGAACCGAGCCTCCCGGATGCCCCGCCGCGGCCTGAAGCGCCTTGGTGAGCTTTTTCTGAAGCCCTGCACCTTGCAGACTTTTGCCGACGCGCGAACTTGGGCCGAGAATGTTCCACATCAAGCGCTCGAGCGTGTTGAGCTTCTCTTGATCGGGCGTTTCGTGAATGCGGTAGATACCGTGAATGCGATTGTCGTCAAAGAAGCGCGCCGTGCACACATTGGTGACGAGCATGAGCTCTTCGATCAAGCGATGAGCAAAGAGCCGCTCTGAGCGCACAACATCGATTGTCTCGCCACTGGGATCGACGATGACTTGAGTCTCGGGAACCTCAAGATCAAGCGAACCTTCGCGCATGCGCTTGGCCATTAACACCTTCGCCAAATCAGCTGAACGCAGAATGTTGTCGCAAACTCCAGGCGTCGCCTTTAAACGGTCGCTGGCGTCGCCATCGATAACCTCTTGCGCTTCACCATAGGTGACGCGCGCCTTTGAGCACATGACGGCCTCGAAGAAACGATAGCTTTGAATCACACCTTGAAAATCGAGCTGAATCTCGCAGGCAAAACAAAGTCGATCGACCTCTGGCTTTAACGAACAAAGTTCATTTGAAAGCTCCTCAGGAAGCATCGGCACAACAAAGTTTGGAAAGTAAGTGCTGGTTCCACGCGAGTAAGCGTCTTCATCAATCGGAGAACCAGGCTTCACGTAATGTGAGACATCCGCAATCGCGATAATCGCACGGAAGCCTCGCTCGCCGTGCTCAACATAAACAGCGTCATCAAAATCGCGCGCCGTTGCTCCATCGATCGTAATCAGCGGAATTCCGCGAAGATCTTCGCGCTTGGCCTTGTCGGCCTCTTGCACCACAGTGCCAAGAGCCGCGGCCTCGCGACGAGCAGCAAACGAAAACTCGTCGGGAATTCCTTTTTCATGAACCGTGCGAATCACGTCGTTTAGCGGATCTTCAACGTCGCCAAGAATTCGCACCACGCGACCACGCAGCGGACGGTCGTGCGAAGCGTACTCGGCGATCTCAACGGCAACCCAGTCGCCATCTTGCGCACCCATCGAATCTTCGGTCGGAATCCTCAGATCCATGCCCCAACCACGGCCATCATCTTGAATGACACCGTAGCGGCGATCGACCGGAAGAAAACGACCCACAATGCGCGCATGCGCCCGCGAAACAATGCGCTTCACTTCGCCAAAGAGTCGCTCGCCCGTCGCCGAACGATCGTGCGGACGAGCGCGAAACACCTCGACTTCAACCTTGTCATTGCTCATCACGCCGGCCATGTACTGGCGCGAAATGTAAACATCGGGAATCGAAGCATCGTCTGGCAGCAAAAATCCAAATCCATCAGGGTGCCGCTTCACCGTTCCCGTCACCCAAATGCGCTGACCTTCGCGGCGCGCTTCTTTTCCTGACTTCATCGGTGGCGAACCTGGCGCCCCCGGAAGACCAGTGCCACGCGCGCGTTCGCGCGGCCAACCCGGATCAACGGTGCCTCCACTTGGACCACGCAATGGCGTCTCGGTTTTAAATTCGCGAGTCTCGCGGACCTCAGGCGTTGACGCCGTCGTCGTATCATTGATGGGAGGAGTGAACTGCGGCTTCAATTTAGGAGATGATGGAGTCCCCAGAACAGCTGGAGATGGCCGCACTGGTTCAGGGCTAGCCGATGGTCCCGCTGCTGGTGCCGACTTCGTCAAATCAGAGAAACTCATGACCGGCTGGTATTGAACCTTGCGATATTCACGATTCGCCGGTGCTCCAAACGAGCCCCCGCGCGACGCGCCGCTCCCGCTTGAGCGATCGCTTGGACGATCCGGAAACGAGGGCCTTGAAGAGCTCCCCTTGCCGCCGCCACCGCCGATAACATCGCGTAAACTCCGGCCATTTTTAATATCGCGGTCCGCACCCCGGCGACCGCCGCGATCAGATCCACGGTCCGAGGCCGACGAACCCGGTCCGCCCCCCCGATCATTTCCGCCGGCGCGACTGCCGCCATCTCGTCCGCTAGCGCCACGGTCATTTCCGCCACGCCCGCCCGATCGGCCGGAGCCCTTGCCTGATTCTCGATCTGATCCTCTTCCACGTGCCATGCTTGAACGGTAACACCCCCTTGCGTGCGAATCCAGCGTGACTCGACTCAAACCTTTCGCTATGTCTTGATCTCGTTCATCGAAACGAATGCCCCGGTGGCGGAACTGGTAGACGCGCAGGTTTCAGGTACCTGTGATCGAAAGGTCGTGGAGGTTCAAGTCCTCTCCGGGGCACCAATCTAAAAAAAGCGACCACACACGGTCGCTTTTTTTGTATCGAGACTCCGACCTCACTCTGCTCCTGCCTCGTAAAGTATCATCGCTTGAAAGACGAGCTGACGCATCTCAGCTTCCGGCGCCGGAAGCTGTAGAGTGTCGAGAACTTCATCTCGACCTCGCGGAGGAGCAGTTAGCTTTCAGGACGCTGGTCAACTTGCTTCACTGGGAGCGAGGTCAGGAAACTTAAAGTCTCTGCAACTTTGTTTTGCAGCGGTTCGCCTCTTAGCAAAAATGGGGACCAAAACGATCCATCTTTGAAGCGCACATAGAGATCGCGACTTGCAACCCGCTTTCCATTCGGTGCAATCGCGTGCTGTGACTGGCCGATCTCGATGATCTCGGACACCAGATATGTTTTGCAGCTTATTGGTCCGCATGACTCGATCCGATCTTTAAAGACCAAAATCTTCGTACCTATGAGTATCGCACTCCCGCCGACAACGATGAGTAAGAAAACGAATAGAAATGGTTTCATAATTTTCTTTGAATCTATCCCGCCAAACTGTCTACTCGAGGCGAGCTCATACAGCTCATAGCGATCTTTCAAAAGCATTCTTCCAAG
>JAEUWE010000428.1 GCA_016791465.1 Pseudobdellovibrionaceae bacterium | reverse complement strand
CTCCCGGACCTGGCTCGCAAACTCCACAAACGCATCGACGTCCCCATTGGATTCCCGTCGTGACCGCCCTTATTCGAAAGGGCGATCAGATTCTCGTCGGTCAACGCCCACCAGGACATACATTGGCCGGCCAGTGGGAGTTTCCCGGTGGAAAAATCGAGAAGGGCGAGTCGCCGGAAGCGGCGCTGAAGCGAGAACTCTCTGAGGAACTTGGGATCGAAGCCGAAATTGGCGATCTCAAACTCGCGGCCAGCCATACCTATGGCGATACCTGCATTTTGATTTTGTTCTACGATGTGTCGTTCTGGAAGGGAGAGCCCAAACTCCAGCACCACACCGAGCTGCGTTGGATTCATCCCGATGAGTTTCAAAATCTTCCGGTGCCCGAAGCCAATCGCCGCGTGATGGATCGACTTCTGAAGGTTTTGCGCTAGATTCAAACTCATGCGCATCGCCATCATCTCTCGACATGCCCCAGATCCTGAGGGCACTCCGCTAGAAAGACGGCTTCATCGTCGACTCATTGAATTCGCGACGTTGAATGTCGAGCTGCTGCTGCTCACTCGCTATCGCCCTGACGATCTTGAACGCGAGCCCGTTGTGCTGCCGAAAAATATCGATCTGCGCCGACCCTTCACGCATGGTACGGCAAACGAATGGGTTCGAGCGCTACCACTTGTGATGGGTTTTAGGCCCGATAGCCTTCATGTGATCGACGACCATCTCAGTCCTACGTCGCCGCCGTGGCTATCTTGGATCAGCGCCGAGCGATTTGTTCCTGCACTGAAGTCGCTGACTCGGCTCAAGCGCGTGGTCGTTTCAAGTCACGATGAGGAACGAAAAGTTCTTTGGCCCGGATGTATCGTTGAAACCCGGTGGCTCAACGAACATTCATCCGAGCAGAAACCCCATGCGTGGCATCCAGCAGAATGTCGGCACGTTCTCTTGGCCGGAACCACCGAGCAACGTCGAAACTGGCTCGACGACCTAGAACGTCTGTTGACGGCGGCCGACGCCCAAGAAGTCGAAGTCCACTTCTATTTTGAGTGCGACCGAACGATGCTCACGCGTTCAGAGCGAGAACGACTTGCCGGAATCGAGCGCCGACAGAACTCGCGAGGCCAGGCCCGAGGCACGAAAATCCACCTTGGGGCCATTGACGAAAATACTCCGCTCGACGCGGTGATTGTCGCCGGCGCTCCCGGTACCGAACGCGATCTGCGCTGGACGTGGTTGCCAAAAATCGCGACCGAACTTGAAGTCCAAACACGGCCGGCCGACGCGACGTTTATCGTCGTTCCCGATGCGGGATGGTCCGAATTTGCGGTTCACGTGGGCCTCAACATCGAGACCCTGACCGCAACCTGGAATAACATCGGCAATTCCCCACAATTCACCGGCACCGATAGGCTCACCAACGAACTCTCGCGACTGCATTTTTCGGCACTCGACGAGCGGAAGGTGACGATTTAGGGCGCATCATCCAGCTCTCAAGAGAGAACGCCCACCCCTGGAAGCGGCCAAGTTCTTGCTCTGACCCACTCGAAATAATAGTCGAGGAGTAACGATGAGACATGCATTCAACGGATCAAAAAGCCTCTTTGCACTGACTGGAATGACCCTCCTTTCTCTTTTTTCAGCTCAGATGTCGTTTGCCGATGACCTAAGTTCCAGCTGCTCAAAGGTAAAATACAACCCCGACACAGGAGTTCGCGAAACAACGGTCCACTATCAAAGTAGTGCTGGACCCAATGACCTTAAGATTGATTTCAAAGGACCATTTTCGCCTATATCGACCGCCGGCCCGATAGCAGTGGTTAAACTGCAGTCTTCAAACGATGCAAAGCTCGGCTTTGAAAAACAAACGGAGTTTGACGGCGCCAATCTAAGAATAAAATCGACCCGCAGTTCAGCGGCATTCTCATCGATGCACGTCGACTGCATGGCCTCACCTGCGACATGTCTCGGCGAAATTAAAGTAGCGCAACAGTCCCTGGTTGAAGCCGCAGCCGATTCAGACCCGGCGAATTCAGCCGTCGCTTGCGCGAGTGAACGACTCGAGCAGATGGCAGCCGAGGTCGGAGCCGTCCAGCCGCTTCCTCACGCCTGTCAGGGAGCAGGCATTCGCCTGGTCTTCCATGGTGACCTTCTGCCGTTTAAGCTGCAGTCAGGCGATAGGGCGACCGCGGGCAGTACAAAAAACCTGATGCGACAACTGGGATCAAACAATATCTTCATCGAAGACTCCGCCGAACAAGCGAAAAGAATCGGGCGAGCATCGCCGCTGGCAGGAGAGAATATTGTCATCCAAGCCCACGGCGACGTCTCGATGACCTGCGCGCAGGGGATCGCTCAACATATCGACTCAGACAAAGTCGTTCTTGAAAAGCACACGAAGAAACTCGAGCGTGGCTACGTCATCGTCGTGATCCCGGGGCGCCCCTATTAGCAGACATATCAGCTTGTCGAAGGCGACCCAGAGGCTTAACCTGATACTCGATGCTATTCTCACACCGCGAACCGCTTCCGAGTCAGCTCAACATCGCACTGATCTCTCAGTACGCGCCGCTCACGCAAACTCGAACGTCGGGCCGCCTCGCTGGCCCTAGTTTTTTACGTCTGATCGCGCGCGGTCTCGCGTTTCGCGGACACAACGTCACCATCATCACCGGAGAAAGTGTTGCTGGCCCAGGCGGCACAACGCTCGAGGCCGATGGCGTTCGCATTGTCAGTCTTGCATCGCCACGCTCAGCCCGCCACCGCGCGCTTCGCGCCAGCCACCAACCGCGATTTCAAGATCTCGTACGACGGCGCTTTCTTGAGCTGCACAAGGAAACTCCATTTCATCTCGTGCACGCACTGGATGGCTCAGCGGTTCGCGTTGGCCAAATGAAAAAGGCCGTGGGAGTTGCCAGTTTTGCTATGGCCTATGATGTTCAGGCGACATCGATGGCCGATCTGTTTGCCATCATGGGGATGGGGCAAGAAACGCTTGGCAGCATCCTCAATACCGGTCTCAATGTTGGCGTGCGTTTTTTGTCGACATACTTTGGCCATGACCGCCGCTTGCTCGCAACGGCTGACGGCGTCTTCGTCGCAAGTCCTCGCGAGCGCATCGCACTTGAACGCTATTATCTCTATCCGGATGCTAAAGTTCACACGGTGCCCTACGGTATCGAGGTCAATGCCGCGCGCCCTAGCGAAGCCGCAGAGGATGCCGAAAAACAAAACGCGCCATGGAACACGCTTTCAGAGTCATGTAAAATCGCGGTGACGGTCAGCGATATGAACGATGTCGGTGAAATGCTGAGCCTCTTGCATGCCTTTGAAAAGGTCGCGATCAAAAAGCCAAATGCTCGACTTCTGATCATTGGCGACGGACCTCGCTTTAAAGAAATCGAGTTCGAATCGCTGAATCTCGCGCTCGGCAGCAAGGTCATTTTCACCGGCGCTCTCAATCATGACGAACAGGTGAAGGTGATCTCAAAAGCGCACGTTTTTGTGAATCTCTCAGCTCGCACCTCTGGCTTTGAACCCTCGCTGCTTGAGGCGATGGCTCAGAAAAAGGTCGTGATCGGGTCTGAGATGAGTCCGATGGCAGCCATGATCGAGCATGGGCTTGAGGGGTTTCTAGTTCGCCCCGCCGACGTCACCGAAATCACCGAACTGCTTCTCGCCGTCTTTGAAGAACGCCTACCGACTGATCAAATTGGTGATGCGGCTCGCGCAAAAATTGCGTCTCTCTTTGACCCCGAAAAAATGGTGGTTGAAACTCTCAAGGCCTACCGAAGTATCCTGCAGGCGACCGGTCGCTATAAACGCCCGGAACTTTGAGGAGTAAGACCATGACACTTTCGTCACCCAGCGCAAGACGCCGCGAGCACGTTCGTGGACGCTGGAGCTATCAAATCGATCTCGGAATCGGTCGCGAAAAAACTGTGCATTCGGCCAAACAAGCTTTTGGCGTAACGATTCCCTGGCTCATGATCAGCCTCCCAGTTTTTCTCGCCACTTCGCGTGCGGCCACCGAACTCGCATCGTGGGGCCTTGCCGTTCTCACTCTTTTCTATATCGCGGTCGATGCCTTTGCGCGCCACCGCGAGTTCAAGTTCTTTCGCTTAGGCCCTGATCTCTCCCTCGGCGCTTGCCTCTCGTTTGGCCTCATCAGCGTTCTCGTTTCGCTCTTCCAGTCGACTGATCCCGCTGCAACCTTTATCGACGGCTTGAGCGCGGTTCGCTGGATTCCGCTACTCTATCTTTTCGTTTACGCCTGGGAGCTATTCCCAGGTTTAAACCGCGTGATGTTTGCTCTTGTCGGCGTTGTCACCTTCACCGCAATCGCGACCTGGATTCAACATTTTCAAGGAGTCGACTGGCTGAGTGGCGAAGCCCTCGCCAATGCTCCCACAGGTCGACTTCCTTACTTTGTACCGCGCGGATTCTTTGGTTCAACCGAAGCTCTTGCCACTTTGCTCGCCTGCGTTTTACCATTTCCATTTGCCGCCGCCTGCCTTCGCCGCGGCCGTGAGCTGACAGACAAAATGACCTGGGTCGGCTTTGGCCTTTCGGTCGTGATTTCACTTGCTCTGTTTTTCACCTATCGGCCAGGCCTGTGGTGGGCGGGCGTCGCAGGGGCGGCCTCCCTCCTGCTTTTCCCCGCCGATCGCCGCTTTAAACTTTTCGCATCAATTGCCGCGACCATCGCTGTTGTTTTTGGCCTTTTGTTCGTGGCGCCGAGCCTTGGCACCGAAGACGATGCGGCGACACTTTGGGATCGCATCACCACCGAAGAAACCGGTCGCGCCGATCAACATCGAAAACAGATGAACCAGCTGGTCACTGTTTGGGAGCAGTCCCCAGTTATCGGAGTTGCCGGAAACAATGGGACACCTCTCGCTCAAACCGAAGCCGTGAATGTCTATTTTATCATCTTGGCGCACAGTGGAGTGATCGGCCTGAGTCTCTATCTGATCTTCATTCTCCACCACCTTTTGAATACACTTCGGCTCTTTCAAGAGATCCCCGCCTCCCATCACAAGCATCGCATTCTTGCGGCCGGTTGCTTTGGCAGCCAGTGCGCCTTTCATGTCGCGGGTCTGCACTGGGGAACAATGAGCGAGGCGTTTTCGATGAACCTCTTCATTTTGGTGAGTTCGATTACAATTTATATGAACGAGCACTATGCCCATGGTCTGGTTCCCGACGACAATTCGCTGTGAACTCGGTTTTAATGCTTCCTGGGCATGAGGTGCGCCGCATTAACCGTTCGGGCAATTGTTCTGCAGTGCAGAAGGACTGGGCGCGGGGCCTTGGCCTCTCTACAATTTCAGTGTTTTCGATAACTTGGAGTATCCTCAATGACTAAAGCGGATCTTATCAATCTGATCGCAGAAAAAGCCGGAATCACGCGAGTCAAAGCGGAAACCGTCGTGAATACGATATTCGACTCCATGGTTGAAGCGCTGATGCGCGATGACCGCATTGAGATTCGCGGCTTCGGTTCTTTCGTGAATCGCTACTATGAAGCGTATCAAGGCCGCAACCCGCGCACCGGTGAAGTCATCAACGTTCAAGAAAAGAAGCTGCCGTTTTTCAAAGTCGGCAAAGAGCTCAAAGAAGAAATCAATAAGGGCTAATTCTCTCGCGCTTATTTCCGCGCGAGATACTGCAAAACCGGATCGATATCGTAGAACGAGATGGTTTCGACGTCGTTGGTGTTGAAGTAAACGATGTCGCGGGCCTGATCAGTTTCGTTTTTAATGACTAAACTTAAAATCGCGTAGCGCTCTTTGCTGTTGGGAGGAGTTGCTCCGCCAACCAAGTAGCCCATGAACTGGGCGCCAGAACGCATGGTCAGCTGAATGCGCGGATTTTCAAAATCGGGACTCTCGCCATGTTTCTCAAAAACACGAATCCAGTGGTCGATCGCCGCTTGCGGAGAAAGGGGCGCCAGAAAATCTCGCAATGCTTTTACACTCAACATAGGTTCAGAATGCCCGATTCAAAGCACGCGGTGAATTGCACGACGCGATCTCTAGACCATCGCCGAGAAGGCCGCGACCTGACCTATGTCAGTGATATCGTGAACAGCCATATAGAGGCGCTCAAGTCCAAGAGCGATGCCCCCAGAGGGCGGCATGCCCGACTCAAAGGCCTTGAGCAACTCCTCATCGAGTGGCACCGACTCTTTGCCCAGCCGACGCTTCTCGGCCAGATCGCGCTCAAATCGCATCCGATTTTCACGCGGATCATTGAGCTCGTGAAACGCGTTGCAGAGTTCTAGCCCCCGCCAATAAACCTCAAAGCGTTCCGCGAATCCGGATTGGCCAATTCGTGCGAGAGCTGAAAGGGCCGGCGGATAATCTTGAACGAGAACCGGATTCCCCTGCGCGTGTGTCTCGAGCGGTCCTTCGATCTGCTCAAGCCAAACCCGGTGAAAAAGATCGTTAAAATCATCAGTGTGGTCAGTATGAATCCCGACACGTTTGCAGTGCGCCTCAAGCTCTTCGCGGGTTGTTCCCGGAGTGAGGTCGAAGTCTGCGTAGCGCAAAAAAAGCTCTCGAACCGACACCCGCGCAAGCTTCACTTCCGGTGAAAATACTTGAATCAGGCGCTCGACATCGTCTGCGATCAACGAAAGATCCGAAAATGCACGATACCACTCGAGCATGTGAAACTCGATCCGATGATGCTGGCCGCCCTCTTTATTGCGAAAGCATTTCGCGATCTCAAAAACTTTGGGCACGCCGGCTGCCAAAACTTTTTTAAGATGAAACTCGGGACTGGTGATCAGATATCGCATTTGAACGTCTGAGCCAAACTCGTAGCGCACACTCAGGGGATCAAGAAAAGGCTCGGTTCCTGGGGACGGCGCAAGTGTCGGAGTTGAGACTTCAATGAACTGCTGGCTCCAGAAAAAATCACGCACGCGTTTAAGAAAGGCAGCCCAGTTCACTGCACGCCCGCTGAGTTCGGTGTCGTTCTGTGAGGGACGCAAGAGATTCGGAGCCAGAAGCGCCATTCGATTTCGACTCTGATCAAACGCGACCCAGTCGCCGATCGCAATCACCTCGCCCACGGGCGGCGTCATCTCTTGTGCATTCGGGTGAAGCAATGTCACCGGCATCCATGTGACTGTCGTCAGATCGACCCCGCTGTCGGTACTTAAAACCAAACGCGTGTGATCCCGGCGCAGCACTCGACCGAAAATACAATCCTCGCGATGCTCAAGCATTGTCATCGATGGATAGCGCCGCCAATGGTGTGCCATAAATTGTTCACGCGCAGTAATGAAATTGGCCGACGTCATACGAAACCCTCGAGCCCTAAAAAGAGAAAATCAATCCGGCACCCATCGAACTCTGCCGCTCTTGAACGCCACTCATACCGTCAATGGTCCGTCGTAAGAATCGAGCTTTACCATATACTTCAAGACCAAAACGCTCGGTCAGAGCCAGCTGAAGCGAACCACCGACACCGCCACCAAAAGCAAAGATCAATGAACCAAGATCAGCGCCGGTTGACCAGATTGGCCAGAACACTTCGCCGATTCCAATCAAACGCACCCGTCCACGTGGGACGTACTGATAACGAAACTCCGCCATTGGCGAAAGCACGTTGGTCGAAGATAGCGCCGATATCGCGCCGGGAACTGGAACCACGTCAATCATCAAGAGGCGCCCGCCACCAGAGACTATAAACGCCGTTTGGCTTGCGCCATATTGATAGAGGGCATAGGTCGCTTGAAGATCAAAAAATCGCAGCGTCTCGCTTGAGCTCGCTGCGCTTCCAAAACCAGCATGCGCGGTGATGTCGTCATTGCCAAAGCCAAAAGTGCCAAACGGAGTTGAGTTCACTTTAAAAACACGCGACTCATATTTTGGCGCAGCGGCCTCTGCACCATAGCTTTCAACTGAAGCGCCGGCCGAAACCCACCAACGCCCGCTCACAATGCTCTTGTCCTCGGCACTCACAGAAATCGTCTTTGGCTTATCGTAGCTGACAAATGCC